>JAAYSI010000211.1 GCA_012524045.1 Peptococcaceae bacterium
CAAAAGAGTCAGGAGACAGTATTTAGAAAAATTGGGCGTGGGCTAGGAAAATATTTAACAGATTGGCGCAATTTGCTGGGACACTCCTTATTGGGTATTGTTTTTCTTGTACTGGCTATCTGGGCTCCGGTTAACATTTGGATCAAGCTGATTGTGATTGCCTGCTTGATTACTTTTAATGTGATAAGGATGCGGCGCAAGGCCCAACGGGCAGCTCTTGAAGTGGCAGTGGAGGAGGAAAAAGTTTAGTATAAGCCACTTAGATATGGAAGACCCCGTACCTGAGACGGTCAAGCCTGTTCGTGACCGGTATGTAAAGGAAAAGAATAAGCCTGCTTTGGTTAAAAATACGAAAGCCAGGCTTATTTTTTATTTGCAAATAACATTTTTCTTACTGATCATAATCATATTCAACCTATTTTCCTAACCGAGCGGTTTATAAAATATAGTTAACAGTTATAAAGATAGTTTTGTCGGCTGGAAAGGAGTGTTTATATGGGTGATAAAACAAAAGAACAACTGCTTGAGGAATTATCAGAGGTTCAAAAAATGCTGGAGGAAAGAACAGAAGCTCAAGGTCAAATGATCAAAAAATTCCAGACGCTTATCGCTAATGAGGGCCTGTTTTCTCAAGTTATCGATTTTTTCCCTTATCCTATTGTCATATTTACCCCAGAAAATACTTTGACCTTGGTGAACAAGGCTTTTGAGGCTGAAACAAAAACGCAAGTTTTAAATGCAGAAAAAGGAGCCGTCTGCATTCTTCCATACAAGCACAGCAATATGCAGCTGGCTGCAGGCATCACCCGAGTTTTTGCCGGAGAAACCTTCTTTTTAGAAAACTTACAGAATCCATTTACCATTTTTTCAGGAATTAAAGAAAGTGAACCCCAACCTGATCGTTTCTCTAAGGCTGTTATCTTTCCTGTTCCAGCTGATAAATCGAGGATTACCCATGGCGTAATTGTATTTATGCCGTAAACAGACAAGACAAGTAAAATAAGCGGAGGTTAGGAGAATGAAAAAAATTATTTCCATAGCGCTATGCTTTTTAATGGTGTTTATGCTGTGCCCGTCCGCTGTGTTCGCGGCAAGCACCATAACATGGACCGGGTCAGCCGATGACGGGTCATGGTATACTGCCGGCAACTGGGATTTGAATCAAGTACCGGTGGATAACGATTATGTACTTATCCCCGAGTCCTCGGTAGTGGATTATACGTACGGCGAGACGAGTGTCATGCTAAACTGCGCAGGAAATTTAACGGTTTCCGGTGGGGCTCTTAAACTTGCTTCCGGAAATTCTTCTTTAACAAACGGAAAGCTGGACGGAGCGGGAGATATCACAATAACCGAAGGCGGCAACTTTTTATGGAGCGGAGGAAGTATAGAAGGTCTCGGGAGACTAATAATTGAAAATAAAGCGAATTTATATGCAAATGCCTCATCTTCCTTGGACCGTTATCTGGTTAATAGCGGTTCATTGCTAATAACTGATAGCCTTAGACTCACAGGCGGTGCCGAAGGCGACGGCAATTTCAATATCCAGGAAGGTCAAATTTTGGAACTAGGCGGCAGCGGTACCTATGACCTGAGCAGCAGCAATGTTAGCAATATGGGAACTTTAAGAATATTAAACACCTGTACATCTGTTCAATTCAATTCCACTTACACTCAGCAGAA
>JAAYSI010000212.1 GCA_012524045.1 Peptococcaceae bacterium
CCTGCAATCAAAGCTTTTTATGATCGAAAGAAGGCTCAAGGTAAACATCACTACACCTGTGTGGGTTACATCTGCCGTAAAATGGTTAACATCATCTTCTCTGTCCTGAAAAACAACCTACCTTACCAGCCTGTTTTCCCTAAAGATTTACCTTGACTTTTCATAGCTGGTCTTCTTTTAGCTAATTAATATAATTATTTCTATAATTGTATAAATTTCCCTCCATAATATCTAAAATTTTACATCTATAGCAGATTTATTTTAAAATAAGCCATACTAAAAACACCAACCAAGTTAAAATGATTGGTGTTCATGTTTCCCCTGTCTACTTGACAGGGGAAAAGTCCAGTCTTTTTATAAAATTCTAAACAAGAGATGAGAACTTAAAATGTTCTAGGGTCTCTATAAAAATAGAGTAAATCCGTCCCAGACAGGAAGAGCAGCGAAGACAATCAGTCCTCTTAGGGCCAATCCGCCTAATAATACCGAAATATCTGCAAAGATATGAAGACGTGAAGGGATTACTGAAGGTTCGCTTACTGTTTTCTTGGCCGTCTGCTTGAAACTGCGCTGCTGAAGAATAAATACAATCAGCGGAAATAAAAGGCCTAAACCTATAAAGTATCCCCAGAAAACAACAGAGTAAGCACCCGAGACAACAATGGCCGCGGATTCTATACCGACTGTTCCTTTTATCCCTGTGAACATTAGGCCAAAGAAAAGGGCAGCAATAACAAGTTCAGCAACAATAAGCAATAAGTGGGCTTGTCCTTCACGTACTTGTTGACTAACTTGTTTTTCTATTAGCAAAGCAAGCAGGGCAGTAGCGGATAAACCGGTCGAAAGCGCAGAAACTACAAATAATACTGGCATGATAGCTGTATTCCAAAATGGAACTGCTTCGACAACGGCTAGTAAGATTCCAGTATAAGCTCCTGTCGCTAAAGCCAGAATTGCGCCTGCCCAAGTTAAAACTGCCGGTGCGTTTTTGTTTTTAAATACCAAAAATCCTTTTATCAGTCCGATGATAATAAAGAAAGAAAGGATATAGACACCCCAGGTCATGACAGAACTTAAGTTGCTAAGCAGCCCGATTAACAGCCAGGGCTTATAAAGGCCTTGTCCCAAATCAAATACCAGAAGTAAAGTACCAATAGCTACAATCGGCGCTGCCAGATAATATCCTGCCCGTTTAAGGCTAGAACTCGGACCTAACCATCCTTTCTCTGCTGCGAAGGATGTGAGGTAAGCTCCTGCGCCCAAACCACCTAAGAATAAATAAATTACAATAAGCCAATGCCAGTGCATTCTCATTCCCCCAATACTTTCGGAATAATAACCCAGGAAGGCTTGGTTAATTCAGGATCAGGTAATCCTGGGAGCTGATTAACTCCACCAAAGGTTTTTCTTAAATCGGCAAGGTTGCCATAAGATAAAGCCTTTGTCGGACAAGAAGCGACACAAGCCGGTGTTTCTCCCTTATCCTGACGTTCATAACAGAAATGACATTTGTTGATTCTACCTGTCGCTTCGCTAAATTGGGGTGCATGATAAGGGCAGGCATACATACAGTATTTACATCCAACACACTTCGTTGGATCATGAACCACGATCCCATCTTTCTCTCTTTTCGTATAAGCTTTAACAGGACATACTTCAAGACAGGCCGGCTTCTCGCAATGATTACAACTTATCGAAAGGTATACATACTCGCCTTTAACTTGCAGTATCCTGCGCCATTTAGTTCCTTCCTCCCAATCATTGGCTTTGCTGCAAGCATCCCCACATGATCCGCAGCCGATGCATAATTGCTGGTCATACATAAACCCCATCTGATTGGGGTTCTCGGGAGTATCCTCAACCGTAGCTGCTTTTAGAAGCCGACCGGGAAGTAAGCCTGACGTCAGAGCGACAGTCGTTAAGGCTCCAACTTTTAAAACCCGGCGACGGCTGATTTTCACACCTTTTAACTTTTTCATTTCTGAGATTCTCCTCTTTTTTGTTATCATAACTAGGATTTGGATCTAATGAGCCATCCCAACTTCGAAAATTATTTGGTATTTCGTTCAATTAATGAATCCATCCAACTAAAATAATGACATTCTGCGCAAGCGATTTCCCGAACTTCTTGTGCTAGATGACATTGGTTACAGTCCAAATCCCCAAAATGAGAAGGGTAATGCGGATTAGGATCTAAATCTTCTGTCAAGACAGCTAATCCGTCGATATCAACCTCAACCTCATAATCACTAATATTCTGGCTTTGTACTTTTTCACTATCCAGTAATAGAAAGAGTCCTGTTCCTGCTGCAATAACGAACAACAAGGTCAGGACATTATATATTATTCTCTTTTTGGCCTTACCTTTTATATCATTTGTATCATGCTCCATACATTGTCCCTCCTTTTTGTTACTTATAATATTCTGAAAAATATTCCACTATAGGTATTATACGAGTTCTTAAATAAAAATTCTTTTAGCTATTTCTACAGTATTATTCTGTAGAAAGCACCAATTAATTTGTTAAAAGATTAGATATATACTATTCATGAATACTTATCATTTTGATTGGTTTTAAAAGGAAGGAAGAAAGGGGATAGAAAATGAGTTCTCAAGAAGAAAGAACAAAAAAGGGAATCTCAAGGCGTGACTTTTTTAAAGGAAGTGCAGTAGCTGCTGTGGGCCTTGCTTCGGGCGGTCTGTTGGTCGGTTGTTCTCAAGATGAAGCAGCTCCATCAACATCCGATCAAACTCCTCAAACTCCTGCAGCTCCAAACGGAAAGGCAAGTTTTGAAGTAGCCCCCCCGCCTATACCGGATAGTGAGATCAAAGATACTGTAGACACAGATGTAGTGGTGGTTGGCGCAGGTTTAGCCGGGCTCAGCGCTTCAGTAGCTGCCGGTCAGGCAGGAGCCAAAGTTGTTTTGCTAGAAAAAGGATCTATCCCGGGTCTACGGGGAATTGACTATGGCGCCGTTGGCAGTAAGCTACAAAAATCAATTGGTAACGAATTAGATCCCATGGAGCTTACACTAGAAATCATGAGATGGGGTGCCTTCAAGGCTAACCAAAAAGTGGTTGAACTTTGGGCTAAAAATAGTGGTGCAGCCGTTGATTGGTTGGTTGATATGGCCAAAGAATACGGGATTGAATCCACTCCAGTACCTGTGGAGGATCAGGTCGCTCCCGGTGCTACTGTGAAAACTTATCCTACAATGGCTTTCGAATTCCAGCCCAATGAAAATGCCATGGCCGCCGCCCCCCAAGGTATGAGCCCCAAACAGGCTGCTATGTTTTATGTTTTCCAGAACGCCTGCCAAAAAGCTGGGGTAGAAGTCCGTTACAAAACTCCTGCGGCCCAGCTTGTCAAAGATGATAGTGGCAGAGTAAGTGCAGTTATAGCTCAAAATGAAGACGGCTCTTACACTAAATTTATTGCTAAAAAAGGTGTAATCCTCGCAACTGGAGACTATGGCAACGATCCGGAAATGTTGGAAAAATATATTCCATCATCCTCAACAATATACGGAAATGCTTATTCTACAAAGCTTAATACCGGTGATGGCCACAAGATGGGTCTATGGATCGGTGCTGCAATAGATGAGGCACCACATGCCCCGATGTACTTCGACCAAGGAATCGTCGGTTGGCCTCCAGGTGCCAAACCGGTGCCTGTCACTCGTCAGCCATGGCTTTATGTTAACTTAAGAGGAGAACGTTTCGTCAATGAAGACCTGCCTTATGGCTACAGTTGTAATGCTCATAGACAACAACCCGGTAACGTTAAATGGGTTATCTTTGACGCCAAATGGCCTGAAGAAGCACCAAGATTTAAGATGACTGCCTGCAAGGCAATGAGGCCACCTCTTCATAATCCGGAGGAAGTCGAAGAGCTAATCGCTAAGGGAATAATTTTAAGTGCTGATACCTTAGATGAATTGATTCAGAAGATGGAAGTGCCTGCCGAAACCTTCAAAGCCACTGTGGCCAGATATAATGAACTTGCCAAGAAAGGAATCGATGAAGACTTTGGCAAACGTCCCGAATGCCTGACTACCATCGAAAAACCACCGTTCTATGCTGTCAAGTTGGCAACCACTCTATTAGTAACTCTCGGCGGCCTCCAAGTTAATGATAAGCTCCAAGTTTTAGATACCGAGAAAAATCCTATCCCTGGTTTATATGCCGCTGGGAATGTCGCCGGTAGTTTTTATGCTAATGATTATCCGAACACTATGCCTGGCAATAGCCATGGCCGTGCTTTAACCTTTGGCTGGCTCGCTGGTAAAATAGCCGTAGAACAAAACAGTTAATCAAAGTTATAACAAAACATTAATAGGAAGAGATGCCCCGATATCGAGGCATCTCTTCCTTTTTCATCTTTTTTCTTTTTTGTTGCTTTCAATTTTTTATAAACTCTATTTTTAAAATAATCAAAGATTGTATTCCTTGATTTTACGATACAATGTAGACCTACTTATTCCTAAGATTTTCGCAGCTTCACTCATCTTGTACCCAGTTTGAAGCAAGACCTGCATGATAGCACTCTTTTCCATCTCTTTTATAGAAAGCTTATTTTCCTTTATTTGTTCCTGAGATGTGGCTTCCCGTGTGGTTTCCCCTTTTAAAGAATTAGAACTAACAGATTGCCTAATCTCTTCAGGAAGATCTTCCACCTGAATTACTCCGTTGCTGGAAAAATTAATTGCATATAAGATTGCATTTTTCAGCTGCCTGACGTTTCCTGGCCAATGATATTGTAATAAGCAGTACTTTGCTGCACTACTAATAGTAGGTTCCGGTATTTGCTGTTCTTGAGATAAGTCTTTAAGAAACTGAAGGGCTAGGTTCATGATATCCTCTTTCCTTTCCCGCAATGGGGGGATATCTATCTTGAATACCGCTAAGCGATAATACAAATCGGCACGAAATTGATTATTGGCTACTAAATCCAAAAGGTTTTTGTTGGTAGCCACAATCAAGCGAAAATCTACGGGCTGATATTGCCTGCTCCCTATACGCATCACTTTTTTCTCTTCAAGTACCCTGAGGAGTACCGGTTGTAATTCCAGCGGCATATCACCTATTTCATCCAATAGGAGAGTACCGCCATCAGCCAATTCAATTTTTCCTGGTTTTCCTTGGCGCTCTGCACCTGTAAATGCTCCTCTTTCATAACCAAATAATTCACTTTCAATCAAGGTCTTCGGAATAGCTGCACAGTTTACGGCAATAAACGGTCCGTTTGGCCTACTTGCTTGATGAATAGCCTTGGCAAAAACCTCCTTGCCTGTACCGCTCTCACCCTGAATAAGCAGGTTAGCATCCATTCGGGCTACTTTAATTGCAAAATCGATTGTCTTGGCCAGTTGGGGAGAACTGCCTGCGATTTGATCAAAGGTAAAATCATCGTCAAAATTCTTTCCTTGACTAATCGGCTTTCTCTCCTTGTTAATTTTTTTCATCCTGAGTAAACAGCCGGACTGTTTCCCATTAAACCCTTTCAACGGATATGCCGAAAGCAGATGCAATCTAAGATTTAAGTGCTCAATTGATATTTTAGTGTCCACTACGGGCTTACCTGTCTGCAGTACGGTATTTATCAGAGTCTGGCTTCCTAAAACTTCTTCCATTTGCTTCCCTATGATATTTTGACTCTGACAATTGAATATTTTCTTGGCAGCCAAGTTGGCACCAGTAATGAAACCTCTTCTATCGACAGTTACTATAGCTTCATCTGCGGTTTCAAGAAAAGCGTTTACCATTTGGCTTTTTAAGGCTAACTGTAGCTCACTTTGAATAGCGCTGGCCATAGAGATTACCAGACCCAGAAAAGGTAAGTTCTTAAGATTTGACTCCCGACAAACAATAGAAAGAGTACCGATAAGATCTCTGTTGCAATCGAAAATCGGTGCCGAGGAACAAAAACAATGATCAAAAATCCCACGATAATGCTCCGGACCGAATATCTGGATGGGGGTCATATTTAATAAACTAATCCCATGGGCACAAGTTCCGATAGTTTTTTCGTTCCATATTACACCCGGAACCAAACCATATTTTTCATTTGTTTGGGCAAATTTTGTATTGTCCCGGGTAATAATACGAAGAATAGTCCCTTGATTATCCGATAAGAGAATCATACATTCGACATTTTCCAATAGATCTTCCATTTGGGCAATATGAGAATCCGCTGCAGTCAGCAAAAGCTCATTTTTTTCAAGAAGCTCTTCGAAAGCTGATCTATCTAACACTGGTCCAGGATTATTATCAGCAAGAAGATGACCATGTTTGCGACACCTTAGCCATGATTCAACTACTTCCTGGCGAATCAGCTCCAGCGGAAACTTAGTGTTTCCTTTTTGAACAATTTCTAATTTTCTCTTGCGAATCTCTTCGGTCAGGCTTTTTCCATCCTTCAGATAATATCTCGAAAGAGAGCTATC
>JAAYSI010000213.1 GCA_012524045.1 Peptococcaceae bacterium
CGAACCTAGAGTAGAGAAGCGTCGTGAACGCAGCTGCGACAGCGTTAAGCTGCATCTTGGTTCGCAGCAGGTAAAATAAAAACCCCAAGAAGGCAGTGGCAATTTGCTTTCTTGGGGTCTTATTTTTGTCTTAGATTGCTTGGCAATTTTTTATATCTAAAAGATTAGTAAGGGAGTTTAGAAAATCTTCAGCAGCTATAGATCTTTGGCCATTTTTGTAGTAAATATTTAGATCTCTTTTTAAACTCCAGCCGCTAACCTTAATTGTTTTTAGGAAGCCTAATTTTAATTCGCGCTGGACAGTGCAGGCCGGGATTACGGCTATGCCGAGGCCGGCCAGTGTTGCTTCTTTTATGGTTTGTATACTGTCTACTTCCATTACTACTTCGATTTTTTCGTTAATTCCCTTCTCCTTTAGCTTTTTTTCTAGGAGGGAGGCAAGTTTTAAGTTTAAATCCAGTAAAATAAATCTTTCCTGAAGGATATCTTTAGGCTTAAGGAACTTTCTATGGGCCCAGCGGTGATTAGGCGGAACTACTAAGACTAATTCATCTTGGATAAAATCTTCCCTTTGCAATTGGGGATGAGAAATGGGACTTTCAAGAAGTCCCAAATCTAGCTCGTCGGCAAGCAGCATCTCAGCGATTTTAGCGCTGCTGCCAATCTCCAAATGACATTTTACATTAGGATAATTTTTAATAAATTGACTAATGTACTTGGGTAAAATGTATTCACCAATGGTCAATGTAGCCCCAAGACGTAAATTTTTTCTGCCGGAGCCTATGGTTTCATAAATGGCATTTAAGGTTGCTTCATGAAGTTTTAAACATTGGACTACGTATTCATAAAGTAATTTACCGCTTTCGGTCAGATTAGTTTGTTTAACCCGGTCAAAAAGTTTAGTACCATAGAGTTCTTCCAGAGCTTGAATTTTTACGCTTATGGCAGGCTGGCTTAAATGAAGCTGCTTCGCAGCTTTGGAAAAGCTTTTGCATTCCGCCACCATTTTAAAGGCTACATAATTGTCATGAAGCACAACCCCACCTCTTTCTCAGCAGGTAAAGAACACTATTTATATGCGATACATTCAATCTCAACCAGGGCATCCTTGGGCAGCCCAGCTACAGCAAAGCAAGATCTGGCAGGTGGATTTTCTGGAAAGTATTGGGCGTAAATTTCATTTACTGTGGCGAAATCTTTCATATCTCTGATAAAAATAGTGGTTTTTAAAATTTTATCCAAGGAGCTGCCGGCAGCTTCGAGTACTGCTTTGACGTTAGCCATGGATTGCTTGGTCTGTTCTTCCAGTCCGTTGGCTAAATCGCCTGTTGCCGGATCAATCGGTAGTTGCCCGGATACGAAAACCAGGTTTTCCAGTCCGATTCCTTGGGAATATGGCCCAGCAGCTGCAGGAGCTTTGCTGGTGTTGATTACGCTTTTTACACTCATTTCTACTACCTCACATTCTACATTTAATATTTCTACCTTATTCCTACATTCAATTTTTTCAAAACTTAAACTAGCTTCTTAAGATCCTCTGGGCTATTTCGTCTTCAATATCGGTTATAAAGGGTACACCGGTTTCTCTTTCGGTTTCCCTATTCAAAGAAGCAATGTCATATCTGTCAATAGCGTTTACGGAGAACTTACGGGCTCCGGCCATGAGTTGCTGCAAGCCTTTCATCAGTTTATCAACATAGGTCCAGGTAGCAATTGCTCCGAATGGGATATTATTTATTTCTTCGGCGCCCACTTTATCGCGGACATCAGAATAGCTGGCGAAAATTTCTTCCGGTGTGGATCCTAGCTCTTTAACAACTGCGGGCAGTTCATCCCAGTTACCGTGAACCGCAGCTTTGCGTTCCGGTCTTAGGACTCCTTCAATATTGGAACCGACAAAGCCAGGAATCATTAATGCACGTCCCATAGCAGCAAGCTTAGTAAAGGGTGCGCCTAAGGCCAGGGCTTTGAAGATATGGTCTTCGCGGGCAAAGCCTCCGGAGAAGGCCATGTCAACCACTCTCTCTCCTCTGGCAGCTAAAATGTTACCATACTCCCAGGCTTTAGCGTGAACCAGCACGGAAGGAATCCCCCAATGTTCCATCATATTCCAGGGGCTCATAGCTGTACCTCCGCCGGAACCATCCACTGTCAGTAGATCTATATCGGCTTCGGAAGAGAGCTTAATAGCCATAGCCAGGCTTTCCATGCCAAAGGAACCCGTTTTTAAAGCTATACGGGTAGCTCCTTTACTGCGCATATATTCGATTGATTTTAAAAACTCTTCTCTTACTTGTTCATAATTGTCGAGTGCAGTGTAAGGAACACGGCTTTGACGGGTAAAGGTACGAACCTTTCCTTCTTTATAAGCAGCCTGAACTGCAGGATCCGAAGGATCAGGGAAGATAACATAGCCTATTTTTTGTAGAGAAGCGGCATAGTCAATGTCGTTGGTTATGACTTCCCCGTTAATGGGTTTTGCCCCTTGACCCCATTTGATTTCAATAATCACTTTATCCCCGTATTTTTCGCAGACATAGTCAACGGTGGGGCCGTTATAAATATCGTCATAGTTTAACTGGACGACGATTGCTCCATAGCCGTCGTAATATCTCATAAAGCTTTCAATCCGACGATCTAATTCGGGTGCCTTTACTACTTTTCCATTTTCAATTACAAGATTTTTGTCCATATTCATGACATTTTCGCCGATCACTAAGGGGAATCCAACCAGAGCCGCTCCGACGGCATAAGAATCCCAGTACTGGCCGGCGAGGGCTGCAGAGCCATAGGCTCCTGTTTTAAGGGGTACTCGGACTTTTGTTTTTACCTTTGCTCCAAATTCCGTTGCGAAACTAACATTTGGGTAGAGGCAGTCTTCCGCTTTGTGCGAGAGTCCTTCGGGTATACCCTCGGAATTGAAGCTGCGTCCTTGAATACGTAAAGAGTTATAGGATACTCCTAAGGGATTAACATTGTTGGTACCAAAAATTACTTTACCGTGGTCTTGTGGATAGACCATTTTCTTTCCTTTTAAACAAGAAAGAAAAGTTTCACACTTTCCGGTACAATCTACCCGGCACTGAACACAGAGTCCGGATTCCGTGGGTGTACCCCTATTAGCTGAATCCAATACTTCATTAAACTTTGGCCAATGTTCCATATTCTCGCTCCTTCTTTCTTTATAATTAAATTTATAAATACCATTATTTAATTAGTAAATAATTAGATAGCAAAAACTAATTGACAAATATATAGCTAACAAGTTACGCTTGTTACAGTATTTTTACAAAACATTATCTCTATGCCAATATTTTATACTGCTAAGAAATTATTATCACAATAATAATATATCATTAGAGACCGTGAAGTCAACATTGAATGAAAATATTTGAAATATTCAAATCCATGTTTAGTTGATTTTTGTTCTAGATTTAATGGCAAAAAGTTTTGTTCCTTGACATGTTTTACATCGTGAAGTTTGTAACATACAGGCCCGAATCAATTGGGGCTAGTAGGCTTGCAAAAGTATAATAATTTTTAATAAGTATAATAATTATTTTTAACAATCTTTAGAAA
>JAAYSI010000019.1 GCA_012524045.1 Peptococcaceae bacterium
TAAAAATATGTAGAGTTAATTTATGCTTGTTTTTTAATGATCCCAATATTAAACCTAATCTCAAAAGGCATGATATTATCTTTAAAGAAGATAGCGGTTTTAATAATTGTCTGGAAAATTGTTTTGAAGAACAATTTGACTACATTATTACTAATCCGCCGTGGGGTAGTAAATTCACCCAAGGTCAAAAAGATCTCTTGCTTAAAAAATATCCTTTGCTGAAAACAACCGAGTCATTCAGTATCACCCTCTATAATTCTTTCTTAAAATTAGCTCCCGAAGGCACTTTAATTTTCTTTTTGCCCTATTCCTTTTTAAACGTTTTTTCCCACGGTAGTATACGGGAATACTTATTAAAACAAAGAATCTCTCTAACAATCAGATTATTAGGAAATGCATTTGAGGGAGTAATGTCTGAAGCTATCCGGCTGGAGATTAGTAAAGCAAGAAATTCTTTGAATTCTATCATGGTATTCTCTAAGAAAAATCCTAGCCCTACAATAATTCCTCTTTCTGGCATTCAAGCACCGGATTATATAATACCCGCTACAGCAGCTAACCAAGAACTTAAAGTAATCGAAAAGATTTATCAGAAAGACCACTTCTTGCTTAAGGGAAATGCCAAGTTTGCATTGGGAGTGGTAACCGGCAATAACAAAGAACATCTGCAGCGAAAAGCAACAGAGAGTTCAGAACCGATATTCCGGGGGAAAGATATTCTTCCATTTCAATTTAAAACCCCTGAGTTATTCATTCAATTTAACCCGGCTATTTACCAGCAGGTAGCCCCGGTCGAAATGTACCGCCAGAGGAAAATAGTTTATAGGTTTATAAGTGATAGAATTATTTGTGTTTTGGACTCTGAAAAAAGGCTTCTACTTAATAGTGCTAATTTATTTATCCCAACTTTAGACTATCCTTTGGAAACAATTGTAGCCTTATTTAATTCTGAACTTTACACCTTTTTATATAGGAAGATTTTCCATTCTAAAAAAGTCTTAAGAAGCCACCTTGAGAGCTTGCCGCTTCCGCTACTGTCTCAAGAGGAGCATCTGTTTTTCAAAGTTTTACATGAAAAGTATCGGACCGGCGACAAGGATCTTAGAGAGCTGGACTATGCTGTATATGAAATATTCGGCCTTAAGCAAAAAGAGATTCAAATAGTGGAACAGGGTTAAAATAATAATAATTAAAAAAATGAGGGAAATGGAGCAATCAACCCAAAGACAACAGGAATTATAGTAATTATAGGGTCAAAGGGATTTATGGCGTTTTGTAATTTCTCTTTAGTTTGCTACAATCTTATGTTTAAAAAAGAGGATTATAAAGAGACTTGTTGAATATAAATAAAAGCTACAGTATGGATTAAGTGTAAACTAACTATTCCGCCAGAGTGATGGCGGATTTTCATGACCTTTCTTCCGGTCCTAGCTCGGGCATATCAGTTAAAAGCCAAAGTCAGTTTTAAGGAGAAGGGATATCTGTGCTGATCAGAGAACGAACCGAAAAAGAAGAATACGAAAGGCTCTCACCTTTGGCTGCAAAAAGTGCGGAAGCTTTGAGACTAAGAGAAGAACAGGAGTGCTCCATTAGGACAAAATTTCAAAGAGATAGGGATAGAATCCTACACAGTAAGCCTTTTCGGCGTCTCAAGCATAAGACTCAGGTCTATATTGCTCCGACCGGCGACCACTTTAGAACGCGGATGACCCATAGTTTAGAAGTAGCTCAAATTTGCCGAACCATAGGTCGAGGTCTAAAGCTAAATGAAGATTTAATTGAAGCGATTGCGCTTGCTCATGATGTTGGTCACACACCTTTTGGGCATGTCGGCGAAGAAGCTCTGGCCTCCCTGGTCGGCCATTTTGAACACAATGAGCAGTCTGTCCGAATTTGCTCTATATTAACCAACGATGGTCAAGGGATGAATTTAACCCAAGAGGTTTTGGATGGTATTCTCCACCATACAGGCGACGGCGTTCCTCAAACTTTGGAAGGGCAGATTGTAAAAATAGGGGACAGAATAGCCTATCTTTGCCATGATTATGATGATGCCCTTAGAGCCGGATTGATTAAACCCGAAGAACTTCCGGTACAAGTTCGCCAAGTACTCGGCTCTACCACCAGTCAGATGATTACCTCAATGGTGGTAGATATGATTGAAGCTTCAAAAAAAGAAGCGCGAGTAACTCTTTCGGTTAGAATAGCGGAAGCGGTACAAATATTCCGGGAGTTCATGTTTGAGAGGGTCTATCTCTGTGATGCGTTGCGGGAGGAGAGGCGTAAAGGCAGACTTATTGTTGAAATACTGTTTGAACATTATATGAAATATCCGTACTTGTTGCCGGATGGCTATTTGGAGTGGGCAGAAGGAGATTTGCAAAGGGCAGTGGTTGATTATATTTCAGGACTAACTGACAATTATGCCATAACTACTTTTAAACGTTTTTTCATTCCCCGGGAATAGATTTGCTAAATGATGGTATAACAAATTTTTTCCTAAAAATTTAAGAAAAAATGAAGGATTATTAAATTTTTTATCGAAGATGATAAACCTGTCTTCTTTTTATTTAGAAAAATAGCCTTTTAATATATAATAAATAGTTTGAAAAAGGAGTTTGGGACTTTAACGGGAAATTGAATGAGTATTATGTTTTAATGCAAAAAAGAAAAGGGCGTGCTAAGTGTGAGTAATTGGGTTCCTGAAGAATTTATTGAAGAAGTACGCCGACAAACAGATATTGTAGACTTAGTATCAGAGTATGTGGTGTTGAAGCGTACGGGCAAAAACTTTCAAGGAATTTGTCCGTTTCATTCTGAGAAGACACCTAGTTTTAATGTCAATCCAGATAGACAGACTTTTTATTGTTTTGGTTGCCATACAGGCGGGGATATATTCACCTTCCTAATGAAAATAGAAAACCTGAATTTTCTGGAAGCCCTAAAAATGACAGCCGATAAGGCAGGTCTGGATTTTCCGGAAAAAGAACTAACCGCAGAACAAAAGCTGCGTAAAAGAAAACTTGAACGATTTAAAGAAATTCATGAATATGCAGCGAATTATTTTCACGATGTGCTTCTTAACCGTCCGGAAGGAAGAAGCGGGCTGAAATATTTAGCCCAAAGAGGGATTGATACCGATACTATAAAAGCTTTTCGTTTAGGCTACGCTCCAGATAAATGGGACGGCCTGCTTAACGAAATGCAAAGTAAAGGCGTATCCCCCGAGGAACTGGTTGAATATGGACTGGCAATCAAAAGTAATAAAGAGAAACAAGAACAGCTAAATTATTATGATCGTTTTCGAGGTAGAATTATTTTTGCTATTCTAGACAATCGTAGTTCCCCAATAGCTTTTGGTGGGAGGGTCCTTGATAACTCTTTACCAAAATACTTAAATTCACCGGAAACTCCCTTTTTTCATAAAGGCCGTAATCTATACGGTATTCATTATGCCCAACGGGGTATCAGAGAAAGGGGTTATGCACTTCTACTGGAAGGATACATGGATACCATTGCAGTTTGTAAAGCGGGTTTTACAAACGCAGTTGCTTCACTCGGAACAGCTCTTACCAAAGATCAGGCCAAACTGTTAAAAAAGTATGCCAATAAGGTCGTTATCGGTTATGACTCTGATAGCGCTGGAATTCAGGCAGCACTGAGGGCCGGAGAAATTCTGTTGGAACAGGGACTGCGAGTGGAAGTTTTGATCTTAGAAGAGGCTAAAGATCCCGATGATTTTTTGAAAAACCATTCAGTTGAGGAGTTTCAGGCAAAACTGGAGCAAACAGTTACTTTTATTGAGTTTAAATATCTCGCTTTAGTCAAAGGTAATCCTCCAAAGGCAATTCCAGATAAGGCGGAGTTAGTTAGAAAGTTAGCTCCAGACATTCTTAAGGTTAAAAGTGCAGTTGAAAGGGAAGGCTACGAGAGATTTTTAAGCTTGGAACTAGGCCTTTCTTTGGAGGCTATACAACACGAAATAAACAGTTTAGCTAAGCAAACTAAAGGAAAGACTAAGAAAACAGAAAACTTTTCCCTCAAACAGGATATTTCTGTAAAAAAAAGAAATACTATAGGAGGGACAAAAATTGACAATTTCGAGGATTCATTTGTTCCTTTGAGCGTTTTCCGAGCAGAACAAATGATTATCAGATTGGTTTTGGAGAATCCCAATTTTAAAGCCAAGGTGCTTCAACAGTTGGGTAATGATTTTTGGCGGTTTAAAGAGCATAAAATAATTTTTGAAAGCTTACCGGATAATAGCTTTAATAGCTTTATAAATGATGATGCATTATATCAGCTTATTCAACAGCGCCTTGCCAATATATACGAATTGGAAGTTGAAGACTTAAAGGCTGAAATGCTTTTGAAAGATTGTATATCTTCAATTGAATCAAATAGAAATAGAGAATCCATCGAAGAAATGCAAGCACGTATGATGAGATTAGAAAGAGCCGGGGATATGGCCGGAGCGCTTGCGGTGCTTCAAGAGATAGGAGAGCGGTTGAAACGTGGCGAACAATAATCGCAGTGAGAAAGTTATGAATTACCCACTGGAAGGGGGAAATTCCATGATGGTTGATGAACATAAAAAAGATGTCACCAACCTGATTGCTTTAGGAAAGACAAAAGGAAACCTTACTTATGATGAAATTGCCAATGCTTTGCAGAAAATTGATCTTTCTGAGGAACAGATTGAGGAAATCTATGATCAATTAAGTGGTATGGGTATCGAAGTTATAGATGACAATGAGGATGTGGAAATAGATAAAGATACTAAAGAATTGGCGGAAGAAGCTGTTAATGATACAGATATTGATCTATCCGTGCCTGAGGGTGTAGGAATTGACGACCCCGTTAGGATGTATTTAAAGGAAATAGGTAGGGTTCCTTTGTTGACTGCTGAAGAAGAAATTGAGTTAGCCTTAAAAATGGAGGCTGGTGATGAGTCTGCCAAGCGTCGGTTAGCCGAGGCAAACCTACGTTTAGTAGTTAGTATAGCAAAACGTTATGTAGGGCGAGGTATGCTCTTTTTAGACCTGATTCAGGAAGGCAATCTCGGCTTAATCAAAGCTGTGGAAAAGTTTGATTATCGAAAAGGTTTTAAGTTCAGCACTTACGCTACCTGGTGGATCAGGCAGGCCATAACTCGAGCTATTGCTGACCAGGCGAGGACTATTCGTATTCCTGTTCATATGGTGGAAACAATTAATAAACTGATTAGAGTCAATAGGCAGCTGTTGCAGGAGTTAGGCAGAGATCCTACTCCGGAAGAAACAGCCAAAGTCATGGATATACCTGAAGAGCGGGTCAGAGAAATTATGAAAATTGCTCAGGAGCCGGTTTCTTTGGAGACTCCAATTGGCGAAGAAGAAGATTCTCATTTGGGCGATTTTATCCCGGATGAGGATGCTCCTGCACCTTCCGAGGCAGCTTCTTTTATCCTGTTAAAGGAACAGCTGGAAGAGGTTTTAGAAACCCTGACGCCCAGAGAAGAGAAAGTGTTAAGACTGCGCTTTGGCTTAGATGACGGCCGAACCAGGACCCTGGAGGAAGTTGGCCAGGAATTTGGCGTTACCAGGGAAAGAATAAGACAGATCGAAGCTAAAGCTCTGCGTAAGCTTCGTCATCCCAGTCGTAGCAAAAAGCTAAAAGACTATCTTGATTAAACTTTTTGTGACTATCTAGGTTTTAATTGCCAGCAATTTTTTGCAAAAAATCCTTTAATAATACTTGACCATATAGGAATAATTCCGTATAATAGTCAACGCAGGCTTTCCTCGATAGCTCAACGGTAGAGCAACCGGCTGTTAACCGGTAGGTTGCTGGTTCGAATCCAGCTCGGGGAGCCATTAAATTTCAATAGGGCCTATAGCTCAGCGGTAGAGCGGCCGGCTCATAACCGGTTGGTCCCTGGTTCGATCCCAGGTGGGCCCACCATATTTTAAAAAGACCAATCTCCATAAGCGGAGATTTTTTCTTTTATTAAGTTCTTTTATTTTAGGAAGAAGTTTTCCTGGCCAGTCTTTGCTCACCTTTCTTTTGCTTGTCCGGTAAGAAAATAGTATACTTTTGGTAGGTAATATCATAGATTGAGACGCAGAAAAGTTATCTAAAGGGATGAGATAATGCAACAAATAAAGTTAGGACCGAGGCTAGAAACGATCGCTTCCTATGTGCCGGTTGGAGCTTTGTTGGGGGATATAGGGACTGACCATGCTTACCTACCTGTCTATTTACTTCAGCGGCATATTATTAGGAAGGCTATCGGTGTTGAAATACATAAGGGACCTTACGAATCCGCTTGGCAGACTGTCCGCTCCTGTGGACTGACCGGCCTGATCGATATCCGTCTTGGTGACGGCCTTAAACCACTTAAGAAAGCGGAAGTGGATACCTTGGCTATAGCCGGCATGGGTGGAACGACGATTTTAGGTATTCTGGCAGGTAATCCAGCTGTTTTAGAAGCGGTGAACCGCCTTATCCTCCAACCACAGGGCGCAGAGGCCCAAGTTAGGCTATCTTTATTGGTTCAAGGCTGGAAACTTGTTGATGAATGTTTAGTGGAAGAGGATAAGAGGATTTATAATGTTCTTTGCTTTTCCCGCACTGAGGGTCTAAGCCATAGCAGTCTTAAACAAAAGCTTAAAGAGTTGGCTGAAGAAATAAGCCTCTTGGCAGGATCTTCATTTCTTGCCGGCTTAAATGAAGAGAACAGTCTGTTTGCCAAATTGTACTGGCAGCTTGGACCGCTTATTTTAGCTAAAAAGGACAAAATGCTCAAATATGTACTCGATGATATTATTGAACACAAGCAAAAAATAATTCGGGAAATGAGCCGCACGAATAAGGAATCGGTCAAAACTCAAGCAGATTCTCTGCGACAAGAA
>JAAYSI010000334.1 GCA_012524045.1 Peptococcaceae bacterium
CGGAAAGTACTGACCAATGTGAAAACCCATCCGGAGTTTGGTACGGCCTTGGCGGCGGCAAGGGAAGCGGGCGTGAAGGTGCTTTACTTTCCCTGCCACGTTACGCCGGATGAACTGAGAATTGCGGACGTGGTGATAGACACTTGAAGAAAACTGAAATATTTACCGGAATCATGTTAAAAATAATAGAAACAGAGAAATGAGGTGAAAGAAATGAATGAGCAGGAGCTTGAAGCGTATTTCTATTCATTGGACCGTTCATTATTCTTGGACAATGATATGAAAAAATATGCGGCTCTAGATACCCCTTTATCCATAGGATTTGGCCAAACAATCTCACAACCCAGTCTAGTACTGGAAATGACAAAACTTCTGGCGCCGGAGAAGGTTAGCAAGGTTTTGGAAATTGGGACAGGTTCGGGATTTCAGACGGCTATTCTCGCCAAAATGTCAGGGAAAGTTTTTACAGTGGAAAGAATTGCTGAATTGATGGAAAAAGCCAAAGAGAGACTGGCTTCATTAAACTTTTCCAATGTCTATTTTAAAGTTGGAGACGGGAGCCAGGGTTGGCAAGAGCATGCTCCATATGACAGGATTATGGTAACAGCGGCAGCGAGTGTTGTACCGGATGAACTAGTCAACCAGTTGGCATTGGGCGGTAGGATGGTTATTCCCATCGGTCCCTCAAATTTGCAGAAACTTCAGCTTATAACTAAGTCAGATAACGGCGATATACTTACCAAAACTATTGGAATGGTCCGATTTGTTGAACTTAAAGGGCAGTACGGCTGGACGGAATGACTGGTCTGTCAGGCGAAAAGCACTGAAATTATATGTTTTGTTTTAGATCGGCTTATGTAAATTAGTATTAGCACATGAGTTTTTCTAATAATTGAATTTGCACAAGAAATCTAAATCATAAATCTGCCTCAGGACATTATCAGTGCACCCTCGATACACGTTCACCTAGAACATATCGAGGGTATATTTTTGCGCAAATTCAAGCGAACGTATAGAAATTATTTACAAAATTATGAGGCTAATGATAACATGAATTTATACTTCTTTTTGAAGAGCAAATAGAGAAGTATTATAGTAAGGCAGTTTTTAAGGGGCGTTTTGAGGTGATTGGAGGGATATCAATGAAAAAGTATAAGGTTTCGGATTATTGGAATATGGGCGCATCTATCGGTTTGTGCGCGGCGGTTGGTATTATGCTGGGTGCGCTGCTTCAAAATCTGGTGTTAGGGCTTTGCATTGGTGCCGGCGTGGGCGTAGTTTTAGGAGCGGTATCTATGCTATTTAAAAAGAAAACGTCATGAAGCGTGCCAGGATTATCCTCATAATCATAGTCTTCGTCATCGGCTTCTTTGGCGTGGCCGCCCTTATCCTATATTTGCCGGACAGAAAAATAAGGACTCATTCCCCGACGGAAGAATTCGTGGCTTTTCTGGATTTTAGAGTTCCGAAGCTGATGGAGCTATACGGAATACCGGGAGTTAATATCGCCCTTGTAAAAGACGGGCTAATTGTATATACGGCGGCCTACGGCGAGGCCAACCAAAAGTCAGGTCAAAAAATGACGGTAGACATGCCTATGCGCGTTCAATCTATATCCAAATCGGTTACAGCGTGGGCTGTGCTGAAGCTGGCGGAGGAAGGGAAGCTGAATCTGGACGATCCTGTCGAAAGATACCTCAAGGGCTGGAAGTTGCCTGTTTCAGACTATCCACCGGATGGTGTGACGGTTAGGCGGCTCCTCTGTCACACTGCCGGATTACCGCTTGGAGATGTTTTTGCGCTCTATTCCCCGGATGAGGTTATGCCTTCTCTGAAGGAGAGCCTGACTCATTCCGCAATTCTGTTTCAAATGCCGGGAAAGGGATTTTCCTATTCCAATGTTGGGTATAACTTGCTGGAGTTTATGATTGAAGAGGTTACGGGAAGGGACTTTGCGGAATATATGAAAAACGAGATTCTCTATCCCCTCGGCATGTATCATTCGGACTTTGAATGGAGTGAAGAAACTCTGTCTTCTGCGCCCCTTGGATATACCTTGGATGATAAGCCGATTTCCCCTTATCAATACCCTGAAAGGGCGTCAGGAGGATTGCTCTCTACGGCGGAGGACATCGCCCGTTTCTGCATTGCTGGAATGCCGAATTTTTCTGATCAGCGGGCGCTTGTACGCCCTACCATTGAACAACTTTATTTGGCGCAGGCCGAAAACCTTGGAATATATAGCGCGGTATTTGACGCCTACGGCTTTGGCTATTATACTGAGGGGCTTACGAATGGGAAACTAGCGGTGTCCCATGGCGGACAGGGAACCGGCTGGATGAGCCATTTCCATGCGGTGCCCGAAACGGGAGATGCGATTGTCATTTTAACAAACAGTCAGAGGAGTTGGCCGTTCATCTCAAGCCTCCTGAACGGATGGGCGCGGTGGCGTGGCTTTTCTCCGCCCGGCATGACGCGTATCCTCTTAGGGGAGTGTTTTTTATGGGGCTTGGTTGGCCTGACCATCTCAATAACACTATGTCTTATAGCGGGTATTGTCAGGAAAATTATGAAGGTCAACCCAAGGTTTATTCCAGTGCAGCAAAAAATACTGAAACCATCACGTATATTCAAAATTGGAATTTCCCTCTCAATATTGGCTATTCTTTGGTGGGCTTGTTGTCAAAAATATTTGTTTCTTACTGCAGTATTTCCGGTTTCATCGATATGGCTAGGGGTGTGTGCTGCCGCATTTTCGTTGACATTACTTATAGAGTCGTTATGTCAGAAATGATTAGCTTAAAACCGATAGCACTTATCAAAGTATGTATGTAAGCAACAGCGCATATGGGATATACTACTCCAATTGTGTGGGAGGCGGAGGTTGGCAATTTAATAATAGGGGAAGAAAAAAGGAGTACATGTTATGCAACTAGGTTGGATAGATTTTTCAGAAAAAGAACGTGAAAAGGTACTGGATGTTGTAAATTTGCTAACTGAAGAAGGTGCGGTAGATGAACTGGGGATTGGTATCATAAGAGACAGTTTTGCCAATCTTTTTTTCCCGGGTACGTCAACTATCCAAACCCGGGCCAAATATTTTCTAATTGTTCCTTATATCTTAAAAGAAGTTGAAGAAGGCAAGTACGGAAACAGACCTCAAGATATTTTAAGAAAAATAGACGAAGAAGAAAGGAAATGCGCACTTAAACTCCTTGAGAATGACAAAGAAGGTGTTATTGGGGCGAGAGTTCTTCCTCATAGATGGGTAGCCAGAAGTCCTTCGAATATCTATTGGAACGGTATAAAGACATTGAAGATTTTTAACGATGATTCTCTGTCAATTTCGGAGTATGTAAAACTGGTTTGCTATCTTAGAAAGCAAAAGGATACTATAAAACTAGGCAACCGCAATGATGATACGGAAGATAATGACAGAGACGATAAGGATGCCGGAGATGTGGATGGATTCAGTTTTTGGAATTTACCGGACACTTATTATAGCAATTGGAGGGATAATTTACGGATACAGCTTTTGCCTGAGGAAGCAGCATTTCTAAAAAGACAGATCATTAAAGAGCATTCGAGCAGCCTATTTGCATTTATACTTAAGAACCGGATTGATGTAAATAAATACAACTCATTTAATGCGTTATATGAAAGTATAAAGGACAGTGTTCCGGAAGAGTTAAGAAAAGACATGTGGATGGCATACGAATTTAATCGGTTTATCCAGATTGCTTTCACCCAGTTCAATCTTATTGTATCGGCTGAAAGAAATGGGAGAGCCTTGGACAAATGGAATACAATTAAGGGATATCTTAAGGAGTATGCCCTGATCGATTTAGAGGCAATTTATGTTCGGTTTAAAATTACCAACTATCCCTTAAGAACATTTTTAAATAGCTTAAAATCGGCTGCCTTAGCTGAAGATATCGATAAAATCAGACAGATAATCATAAAGAGAGAGAATAATCTCAAAGGAAAAGCCCGGGCCAAAGTGAATCGAGTTGGAGAATTCGATGAAAATGCCTGGATCGGTATCGAGTACTTGGATTATCGCTTTAGTGATGCTAAGCGGATTATCAATGATATTTACGAGGGAGAGGCGGTAATAGGTGTTTAAGACAGATAAGGATAGGCTTAACTATGGCAGTATTTTAATGCCGCCGGTCGGATATAAACTGGAAAAAGCGGTAGGAACTACTTACTCATTAGATTTGGAAGCTTTGACAGCTGTAGCGATAACTTTGGGACTGCATGAAGAAATAGATACGGAATTGGACAAGAACCCAATTTGTTTATTAAATGCCATAGAAAAGATTTCAGATAAAATACTATTGTTTTGCGAAGCCGGGCAAATTAAATTGCCAAAGACCCCCAGCACTTTATGCTTTCTGCTAGAAAAAATGGTAGTTCCGGTTGCTCTAGCAAAAAAGTCTAGGAAAGGCCGTTATCCGTCATTTCATCCTAAAACATGGGTTTTACAGTATAGCAACGATAAAAAAGAAAGAAAGTACAGATTTATTGTACTTAGCCGAAACCTTACTTTTGACAGGAGTTGGGATGTAAGTCTGGTATTGGACAGTAACGAACAAGCAAAGCAACAGGAAAAAACCCAGCCTATAATAGAGTTTTTAATGTTTTTAAGAAAACAGATCAGCGGCGATTATTCATCCGATCATCATAAAAAGAATCTAATCGGGCGCTTAGCCAACGAATTGAAAGATGTATCCTTTGATTTGAATAGGAAAGAATTTTACGATTTTGAAGTGCTTCCTCTCGGAATAGGTAATAATCAATACAATATGAGTAATGATACTCTGTTTCGGGATACATTTCACGAGTTAGTGGTAATGTCACCGTTTCTATCTCCAAATGTCATAGAAGAACTGAATAAGGATAAGAGAGGATTGACAGGTTGTAGCCGTACCTTAATTACAAGGAAAACCGAGCTAGGTAAACTGAAACAGGCACAGGTGAGTAATTTTGATATATATACCTTGAAAGATGTAATTATAGACGGAGAGGATGCCTTATCAGACCAGGACACAGACAAGCAGAAACAAGACATTCATGCAAAGATCTATTTAAAAAGAAAATACTCTGACACTGATCTTTATCTAGGTTCTATGAATGCTACAAATGCCGCCATAAACGAGAATGTTGAGCTGATGGTTCGGCTTGCTGCCAAAAACAGATATTTAAACGGCTCCATCTTCTTAAATGATATTTTTGGCGGAAATGCTGATGGCCCTCAGAACCCATTTGAAAAAATTGAAATGGATAACAAGGCAGTGATTACTGATGATGATAAAAAGGATCAGAAAGAACAGGTAATCAAGCAGATATGCAGGATGAAAAAGGAAGCAATTATAGTTAAAAAGGAAGAAAAGTATGATTTGACGATAGATTTTGAAGAAGAGGGAAATTGGCTTGCAGAGGTTCTAATATCACCGCTTAGAAGCAAGAAGAAAGCTTCTTTTTCTTCAAAAATAAAGTTTTATGATTTGGATATATTGCAGTTGTCGGAGTTTTATTCGCTCAAGGTTTCCGATGACGAAGGAGAAGTAGAACGAATTCTTATGATTCCAACTAAAGGGCTGCCTGCTGAAAGGGAAAGCGCAGTAGTAAAGAGTATTATCAAAGATAAAAAAACATTTTTAGAATATATTGCGTTTGTACTCGGAGATGATTACCTGTTTTCCTATTTAAAAAACAAAAGAATTAATGAGAGCGGATTTTTTAGAAAGAGCGAAGACATTGGCCTTGCAATATACGAAAAGATGCTAAAGACTTCCTTAGATGAACCTGAAAGATTGAATGATATTTCATACATAATGGATCTGATCTCCGATAGAGAAATTATACCGGATGAGTTTTGCGGAATGTATGAAATGTTTCGAAAAACATTAAGGCTATAGCAGGAGTGTGTACTATGAATCACGATGCTATAAAAGAAATAGAAAAATCCACGATGAGGGTCTTAAAAGACTTCCAAAGGGAAACAGTTAACCGGATTGAATATTTATTTCGTAATGGGCAAAATAGAGTGCTTGTAGCCGATGAGGTTGGCTTGGGCAAGACATTGATAGCAAGAGGCGTTGTGGTAAAAACTGCCCGGATGAGATTTGAAGAAGGCGATGATTTATTCAAAGTAATCTATATCTGTGCCAACCAAAATATTGCCAATCAGAATATAAGGAAATTGAAGGTATATTCCAAAGCCAGTATTGGTGATATAGCCGAAACAAGGCTTTCTATGCAGCACTTGTGTATTACGGAGCAGGAGCGGGATGAAAACGTTCGTAAAGGCTATATTCAATTGATACCGCTCACTCCGGATACCTCATTCAGAATGACGAAAGGTGGAGGAAGCGTTAATGAAAGGGCATTGATGTATGCCCTACTGGTTAGAATTGATTTCCTCGAAGAATATAAGAAAGAGTTGGAGACGCTGCTGATACACGAAGCAAAAAAGGAATGGCCCTTGAAGTGTAAATATTACCGGGATAAGGTAAATGAATGTGAAGTAAAAACTAAAGGAATATATCCTGCCAATATATTGGCTAAAATATTGGATTATTTTTCACAAGATAATGATTTGAAGGATATGCTAATTTCTCATCTGAGAAGTATTAGGAACAACACGGCAAAGAAACAATCTGACAGATTTGTTATCAACAAACTCAGGATTATGTTTGCAAAAATCAGTGTATCCATGCTGCAACCCGATTTGGTAATAATGGATGAATTCCAGCGTTTTAAGTATTTAATTGCATCAGATGAAAATAGTGAAATAGGTATATTAGCCAGAAAGTTTTTAAACAACAAGGACACCCGTATCCTTCTTCTGTCAGCAACTCCTTATAAGCTTTATTCTACATTGGACGAAATTAATGAATATCACCTTGATGAGCATTACTGCGAATTTTTTGATGTCATGAAATTCTTATTTAACAGCGATAAAAAGTTTGCAGAATTTAAGAGGATTTGGTCAAATTATTCTGTTATGCTCAATGAATTGAAAGAGGGAGATACAGCAATCCTGCAGCTAAAAAAACAAGCAGAAGATGCCATGTATCGAGGAGTTTGTAGAACCGAAAGGATTGGTGCTGTAGATATCGGTGATTATATAGATGATTCAGCGGTAAAAGAACATTTGGCAATACAGGAGTACGATATCAAATCTTATTTAGACGCGGGAAAACTGTTAAAAGACATAGGGGCGGATTTTACACTGCCTGTCGACTATGTTAAAAGCAGTCCGTATTTACTTTCTTTCATGAGAAACTATAAGCTTAAAGAAAAAATCGAAAAATACTTTAAAAATAATCCGGATAGAGTGAATATGGCCAAGAGTAAACTGTTATGGTTGGATACTTCAAGAATAGATAGATATGAAGAACTGCCTAAAGTAAACGCGAGATTAGAATGCCTGATGAAAAATTCGTTCTCTAACGAATCGGAGCTATATCTCTGGGTTCCACCATCCAAGCCTTATTATGAGTTTAAGGGAGTATATAAAAACAGCAAAGGTTTCTCTAAAATTCTTGTTTTTTCAGCGTGGGAAATGGTACCGCGGATGATAGCTACCCTTGTTTCCTATGAAGCAGAGCGAAGAACTGTGGGAAGGTTATATCGGCAAATTAAAAATGAAGACAGGAAAAATACCCGTTATTTTGCTGATGCTTCCAAAAGATTTCCGACGCCAAGAATGCGTTTTAATGTTCAGAATGGTGAGCCCAGAGGAATGAATATGTTTAATCTTTTATATCCCTCAAAGTATCTTGCTGATTTATACAAACCTATTGCTTGTATGAATGAGGGGTTGAGGCTAAGTGAGATTGAGAAAAAGCTAAAAAAAGAAATTGAAGCGGCCTTAGTTACACTTAAAAAATACCGAGGAATAACCAACCGTCAGGATGATAGGTGGTATTATCTTGCTCCAATGCTTTTAGACGGACCGGAATATGTTGAGGAATGGCTAGGGGCACTGAGAAATGAAATTGCTCAAAACACAGATAATGTTGAGGGAGGGGATGATCGAGGGAACATAGGTTTGAAATTGCATTTGGACAGACTGGAAGAAATGTATTTCAATAGAGAAAATCTTGGGCTCGGGAAAGAGCCTAAAGATTTAGTTCCCACCTTGGTTAATATGGCCATTGCCTCTCCTGCAGTCTGCCTATACCGAACCAATGGAGGAAACCTGTCTAAAGCGACGGCCTTAGCCAGAGTGTTTATTAATAGATTTAATACAACGGAGGCAACCGCAATAGTTGCCCTTGCCTATCGTAGATATAAGGACGATATGTCTCATTGGAAAAATGTTCTCAGGTATTGCAAGGACGGCAATTTCCAAGCAATGATAGACGAATATCATCATTTGCTTTCAGAAGCCATTGGTTTTGTCGATGAAAAGGACAAGCAAGAGGTCATATTCAGGACCATGATGGACGCTCTGCAAATACACAGCGCTTCCTATGATATAGATACTTTTAGCAACTTTAAAGCAAGAATTGAAGGAAGGAAAAATAAGCATGTAAAACTTCGATCTCATTTTGCGGTAGGATTTACTAAAGGTGAGGGAGACAGTACAAAAAGTATCAACCGCAAAGAAAACGTAAGAAATGCCTTTAATTCACCGCTGCGCCCGTTTGTTCTGGCAACTACGTCTATTGGGCAGGAGGGCTTAGATTTCCACAATTATTGCCGCAAAATAATGCATTGGAATCTGCCTGCCAATCCAGTTGACTTGGAACAACGGGAAGGAAGAATCAACCGCTTTAAATGTCTTGCCATAAGACAAAGTGTGGCTGAGAAGTATGGTACTATTAAAATAAAAAAGGACGTATGGAAAGAAATATTTGAAGAAGCGGTTAAACAAGAGAAAAAAGAAGGTAAACCGGATTTGGTGCCTTTCTGGTGCCTTGGCAATGGTTATAAATACAAAATAGAAAGGATTGTCCCTATGTATCCTCTGAGCAAGGATGTCGCAAAGTACGAGAAGTTAATTAAAATCCTGTCTTTATATCGGTTAACGTTAGGGCAAGCAAGGCAAGAAGAATTGTTGGAATATATTTTTAATACTATTGAAGATTGGGAAAAGCTAAAAGGGCTGTTTATAAATTTAAGTCCATACAGCAAAGGGAAAAGGGCAAGTATCTAATCATAAAACTACCTAACGAGTTAAAATAATGACGGCATTGCCCACCCAATATTTTGCAATCCATATTTGAAGAGAGTAAACACATTATTTATTGCAAATAGGTTGAGATGTTCCCGATATCATGGTAAATTATCATTGACAGTTCGGTCCTCAGACTAACTGTAATAGATTTTTTGGAGGAGCCGCTATATGAAAAATAACAACATTTCGGAGATTGTAGGCTAACCGGGAGGTTGCGTAAATACAATCTCAAGCCCAACCTCCCAAAAGTTAGATTTTACTTTTTGGAGGAATAATCGCATGAAAGAAAAACCCGAATCGTTACAGATAAATAAGACGGTAAAAATCAGAAATGAAGCGGAAACGGATTATAAAAAGGTTGAAGAAATCACGAGAAAGGCTTTTTGGAATTTATATGTTCCAGGATGCATTGAACACTATTTAGTTCATGTGATGCGTTCTCACAAGGACTTTGTGCCGGAATTGGATTTTGTGATTGAAGTTGATAACCAAGTCATTGGAAATATCATGTATACAAAAGCAAGACTGGCTAGTGAGTCTGGAGAAGAAAAAGAAATCCTTACCTTCGGTCCTGTTTGTATTATGCCGGAATACCAAAGAATGGGTTACGGGAAAATGTTAATGGAGCATTCTTTTGAACAAGCGGTCGCCCTTGGCTACGATGTGATTGTGATATTTGGCAACCCATACAATTATGTAAGCCGTGGCTTTAAAAGTTGTAAAAAATTCAATGTTTGTCTGGAGAATGGAGCATACCCGGCAGCAATGCTGGTAAAAGAACTAAAGCCTGGAGCTCTTGACGGAAGAAAATGGGTTTACCGTGGCAGTCCGGTCATGGAGATAGACGAGCCAGAAGCGCAACGCTTTGATGAGAGTCTTGAAAAAATGGAGAAAAAATTCCAACCAAGTCAAGAGGAGTTTTATATTCTCAGTAATTCCTTTTTACAAGTCTAGATTGCAATATTAAATGCAACACTTTGTTATTTTCTAAGAGCGTTTACAAAGACAACCGCCAACAGGGAAGCAAACTTCTTGTTGGCGGTTGTCCTTTTTATAATTTGAGTTTGCATTCTTTACTATCAATTTATGTATTGCTATATGTAAAGTATTGGGTAAAACGTTAAATGATTTATTTTGGGAGGATGATCAAAGTGGCTAAAAAAGGTTTGGATGAAAGGCAAATCCAGATAAGGGATTCAATCGGAAACCAAACATTTATATTGCTCTTATATCTACTGCTAATAGATGCAGCGCTGTATGGTTTGGGGTTTAGATGGATTAATTATCCGGCAAATATAATGATCATCCTGTCAATATGTTCCGGAATCTATGTTATTCGTTTAATAGCTGCGAATGCTTTCCTAGGGCCGTCTGCCAAAACTCAAAGACCGCTGTTGAAAGCCGTTTTGACCGTATTTCTAGCTATTTTGGTGTCTGTGGCTATTTTAACGTTTTTTATCAGTCAAGCTCGGGATTTATAGCTTGCGATGGAAATATTGTGTGCGGATACGCCCGTTGCCGAGAAGAGCTCATATTACGAAAAACTCGGATACCGAAGAGCAGGTTCAATATTCGAGGTTAAATCATGCTGATCTATTAGCTGAGGTTGATAAAATGAGGCTAGTCCGGCAAGGGGCAATTAAACTTTAATACGCATTGACAAACCGGTAGGTGAGAAAATAAAATATAAATAGGTAAAGTATATTGCTGAGCCCAAAGAGCGATCCTAGGGCAAAGCCTGATTGACAAAATATCTCTGACGCCAAATACTCAGTTATTAGGCGAAAGGCACTGAAATTATGGGTTTTGTTTTAGATCATCTTGTGCAAATTAGCATTAGTACATGAGTTTCTCAGCAAATGAATTTGCACAAGAATTCTAAATCATAATATTTAGCACATGAATTTCTACGCCTTTCGGGGCGTATTTTCATTTACAGGAGGTTTGAAAACCAATGGAAACAAGGGTGGCCATTATCGGGATTATCGTAGAGGATAGAGACGAAAATAAAGATTCGATTGAAAAACTTAATAATATTTTGCATGACTATGGAAATTACATTATTGGCAGAATGGGCCTGCCTTACCGCGAAAAAGGCATCAGTATTATAAGTATTGCCGTTGATGCGCCTCAGGACATTATCAGTGCCCTTTCAGGGAAGATCGGAAGGCTGCCCGGGGTCAGCACAAAAGCACTGTATTCAAAAGTAACCGGTTAAACGGGAAATGAGGTATCCGATGAAAGAACTCATAGATAAGCTTTATAAAACAAATAACCTTA
>JAAYSI010000020.1 GCA_012524045.1 Peptococcaceae bacterium
AGGGGTTCCAGGCTGGAGTTCACTGGTCATCTGGAAATGGACTTTAAGTTGGAAGATGAAGTGAATGTTGGGGACCTGGTTGTTACTTCGGGCTATGGCGGTGTTTACCCGAAGGATATTCCAATCGGAACCGTCAAGGATATTAGATTGGATTCATCAGGGCTATTGAAAACCGCAGCTATTGAACCGCTGGTTAATTTTGATTCCCTCGAAGAAGTTTATTTGGTAAAAATGCCGGAGGGTAGCTGATGCGCAAGCTTTTGATGGTTCTGATCTTAATATGTTGTTTGGTATTGCCGGGTACTTTATTTCACTACTGGTCTTGGGCCGGAATTAAGCCGGACTTGGCCATGCTTTGGGTTATCTATCTGGCCTTGCACCATCGTTTGGACCAGAGTGTAGGTTATGGTTTGGGGATAGGTTTAATCGTGGATTTTTATCTCGGTCACAATATTGGGTTATATGCCATTACTTTTACGGTGGTTGCTTTATTGGCAAGTTTAATTCAACAGCGTTGGTATAAAGAAAACATCCCGCTGACTGCCGCTTTGGTCTTTATTGTTTCTTTGTTAGGTCAGACTTTGGTTTTTTTAATCGCGTTAACTGCCGGTTTAAATTGGTTTTTTGGAGATGCAATTAAGCTAATTGTTGGGATTGCTTTTTATAATTCATTACTTGTTCCAATTACTTATCCCTTCATTCATAAATCCTTTAACGAGGGTTTTTTACGTCCGAAGACCAAATATGAGCTTTTTTAACAGCTAGGGGGGAATGAGATGGAAAAAGAAGAACGCCGATTCTATCATAAAAGATTAAAAGGACTAGGCTTTGCAGTCGTTTTGGTTTTTTTAGTATTGGTTTTTAATCTCTGGCGTTTGCAAATAGCCAATGCCTCCTATTATGCGGAACTGGCAGCGAGCAATGTATATAAAACCGTCACTACTTCCGCCGTCCGCGGAGAAATCGTAGATGCCAACGGGGTTGTGCTGGCTCGGAGTGTACCTAAATTTGCTTTGATTTTGGACTGGACTGATTTGCAAAAAGTAAATAAGGATTGGAAAAACGTAGTTGCAAAATTAGCGGAATATATCAAACCTTACTGGCCCTATCCTAACCAATCTATCGAATTGATAACCGAAGATTTGCTCGTAATGATTCGCAATCAGCAGTGGGAAAGCTATCAACCGGTTGTTATCATGGAAGATATACCGATAGAACTGCAGGCGACAATAGCCGAGCACAGCAACGAATTGCCGGGAGTTAGCGTGCAAGCGCTTCCGGTCAGGGAGTATTTGCAAGGTACTTTACTCGGTCAAGTATTAGGTTATGTACGAGAAATCAGCGAAGCTGAGTTAGAGCAATTTAACAAAAAAGCTGAAGAAATCGGAGATGATTATAGATATGAACCCGGTGAATTTGTGGGTAAAATGGGCATTGAGAAGAGCTATGATATCTGGCTTAGAGGGGAGCACGGCCTGGATGTAATCGGCTTAGATAAAAATGCTCGGCCTGTTCAGAAGGAAACTTTAAAGGAAGCGCGTCCGGGTTATACTATTAAATTAAATATTGATAGTGAACTACAAAAAGTAGTCGAGGATGAACTAGATAGGATAATTAGAGAGATTGAAAAGAAGCATCCTGAGGCAAAAGCCGGTGCCGCAGTGGTGTTGGAAGTAAATACCGGCAAAGTCTTGGCTATGGTTTCTAGGCCTTTTATGGATCCGAATGAGTTGATCGGGACCATCTCTCAGGAAACAGCCGATAAATACTTTACCAGCGAAGACGCTGCTTCCTTTAACAGAGCTATAACCGGTTTATATCCTCCAGGCTCGACATTTAAGATGCTTACGGCCGTAGCGGCCCTGGAAGCTGGGGTTGTTAAACCAACCGATAGGTTTAACGCTTCCATTTCATCTTTGGGTTCCGGCGGAATAGCTGAATGGGGCGGAAATTATTTTGGTATGGTGGACCTTTACCGGGGTATGGCTAGGTCTTCAAATATTTATTTTCAAATAATCGGACGTAAAGTTTTTGAGAAAGAGCCGGAAAAACTTCGGGAGACTGCCCATGAATTTGGACTTGGAGTAGCAAGCGGTATAGATATTCCTGGTGAGGGAATCGGCATTGCCCCGTCACCTTCTTGGAAAAAGGAGTATTTTAAACCCTATTACGATAAGAGAAGGGAAGATAAGCTTAAAGAAATAGAAGATAAGTATAAGGCTTTGTTGGTAAAGGCTGCCGATGAGCAAGAAAAGAAAAAACTATTGACTAGAAAAGAGCAGGAGATAGCGCTGGTCGAGCAGGATTATAAAGAAAAGATTGATTTTTATGTTAACTGGCGTCTATTTGACAGTTATAACAACTCGATAGGCCAAGGCTACAATTCCTATTCTTTGATTCAATTGGCCAATTATGTCGCAACTATAGTAAATGGAGGTAAACGCTACAGACCATATTTAGTGGACGAGATTATTGATCCGATCACGGGAGAAGTTATAAAGAAAAATGAACCTGAGATTTTAAATGAGGTATCTGCTTCAGCGGAGACTTTAGAAGCAGTAAAAAAAGCAATGGCTGCGGTGACCAGCGGCGAAGGGACTGCCAATTGGTTGTTTGCCGATACACCTGAATTCAGCGGTGGCGGTAAGACCGGAACGGCTCAGCTTGGCAGCCAAGGAACGGCCAGAGAAAAAGAGTATAACGGAATGTTTGTGGCATTTGCACCCTATGATAATCCACAAATAGCCTTTGCCGGAGTTGTCGAATATGGAGGACATGGTGGAGATACGGCAGGTTATGTCGCCAAAGCGGCTTTTAAACACTATTTCGGCTGGAAATAAGATTTTTTTTAAGAAAAACCGAGGAATTTAAACCTCGGTTTTTTTAGTTGGAAAAAGGAAAATATTTACATATTGTAGAAATACATTAAAGACCTTATAGAAAATTGAACATTAGAAAGGTAGGCTTGTTTATGGGTGAAACAATTGTAGTAACTTCCGGAAAAGGTGGTGTTGGGAAAACCACTACTACGGCAAATTTGGGAACAGCTTTAGCATTTGCCGGATATAAAGTCGTAATGATTGATACTGACATCGGACTACGTAATCTCGATGTGGTTTTGGGCTTAGAAAATAGAATTGTCTATGATATAGTCGATGTAACACACGGAAACTGCCGGCTTAAGCAGGCGTTGATCAAGGATAAAAGGTTTAGCAGTTTATTTTTGTTACCGGCAGCTCAAACCAAAGACAAGACAGCAATAAGTCCTTTAGAAATGGAAGATCTTTGTGACGATCTAAAAGAAGACTATGATTATATCCTTATTGATTGCCCGGCCGGAATAGAGAGGGGTTTTCATAATGCGATTGCCGGTGCTGATAAGGCTATTGTAGTCACAACTCCCGAGGTAAGTGCCGTAAGGGATGCGGATAGAATCATCGGTCTATTGGAAAGTGCCGATTTACGCGATCCTAAGCTGATCATCAATCGAATCCGTCCACGAATGGTCAAAGACGGGAATATGATGGATATTGAAGACATTGTGGATATCTTGGCGGTGGAATTGATTGGTGTTGTTCCGGAGGATGAAAAGATAATAATTTCGACTAGTAAGGGTGAACCGGCAGTAATGGATGCAGTGTCCAAAGCAGGTGAGGCTTACAGGAGAATTGCTCAAAGAATCCGAGGCGAGGAAGTTCCATTAATGAATTTAGAAGTATCTAATCCGATAATGGAAACATTACGCAGGCTAATAGGCATGCGCTAACCCAGGTGCGAAAGGAGACATAAGAATGTTGTGGGAATTATTGTATCGTCTTTTGGGTAGAAATAGTTCCAATCCTCGGATAGATGCCAAAGAAAGATTGCGCTTGGTGTTAGTACATGATCGGGCCAGTATTTCGCCTTACCTTATGAACCGTTTAAAGGAAGAGTTAATCCAGGCTATATCGAAATACATGGTCATAGATGAAGATGGCATGGAAGTCTGCTTGGACCAGGACGATCAAGAAGTGGCTTTAATCGCCAGTATCCCGATAAAAATGATTAAAAGGGATTATATGGACAATATCCATATTCGGGAAAGTTCCTGATTTTTCTTCTCTAAGTTAATTCCCTATGTTATAATTTAATGATGGCTAGAAGATAAATTATAATTATGGGGAATAAAAGATGCTGAATAAACATCATAGAAGTTTTTTTAAAAGCCTTGATTACGGCCTGGTGGTAATTCTCGTCGTGATCTTGGCCTTAAGTTTGCTGGTATTAAGTACTGCTTCGATAAACGTAAGCCCTTCAGATCCTTACCATTATGTGAAAAACCAAGTAATTTGGATTATATCAGGTCTTATCATTGCGGCGGTTACTGCTGCTATAGATTACGAGCATTGGAGAAAGTTAAGCTGGTGGATATACGGCTTTAATATTTTATTGTTAATCTTAGTTTTTTTTGTCGGCGCAACGGCTAAAGGAGCTCAAAGGTGGATACCGGTCATTGGAGGTTTTAACATTCAGCCTTCGGAATTTGCCAAAATATTGCTGATTGTTACTTTTGCCCATTATTTATCTCAACGCAGAGACAGGTTAAATAATGTTAAAGATTTTATCCCTCCGTTAATATTCGTCCTGCCTCCCACCCTGTTAGTTTTTTTACAGCCGGACTTAGGGACTGCGCTTGTTTTTGGAGCTATTTTTATCGGTATGATGTTTGTGGCCGGTGCGAATCCCTGGAAATTTGGAGCGATTATCATAGGTTGCATTGCAACTGTAATCGGTGCTGTTTTTTTGCATTTTGCCAAGGATCTTCCCTGGCCTTTAAGCTATCTAGAAGGCCTGCCGCTTCCGCTTGAGGATTATCAACTGGCTCGTTTGCTTGTATTTATTGACCCGGCTGCCGACAAGTCCGGAGCCGGCTATCACGTTATTCAGTCGGTCTGGGCGATAGGCTCCGGAGGCCTTTGGGGCAAAGGATACCGAGAAGGTACTCAAGCCCAGCTTAACTTTCTGCCGGAACACCATACGGACTTTATCTTTTCCGTTATCGGTGAGGAGTTTGGTTTTATAGGAACTTCGATTGTTTTATTCCTGTTTTGTATATTTTTACTGCGCATGATCAGCATTGCGATGAAAGCAAGGGATGATTTCGGCCTGTTGATAGTTGCCGGCTTTGTTTCCATGTTGGCCTTCCATATTCTTGTCAATGTCGGTATGGCCTCCGGTATTATGCCTGTTACCGGACTTCCGCTGCCATTTTTAACTGCTGGCGGCAGCTCAATGTGGTCTAATATGATGGGAGTAGGGCTGGTTTTAAGTGTGGCTTTGCGTCGAGAGAGGCCAATGTTTTAGGGGAAATATAAAAATCATTAGAGACAAAAATTATTCTGGAGTATAATTTGTGCATTGCTTAGCGAACCGTGAAGCAGAGAAGCGTAGTGAACGCAGCTGAAACAGCGTAAAACTGCATCTTGGTTCACACCAGGTATTACCATGAGGTTTAGATGCAGCAGCTGTAGAAGCAAGTGAACAGCTTCGGCGCGTGGTGAGCGGGTAATGCACAAATATACTTTTACGCTAGTCACAATATTTGATCACGACTTAAGCGGAGTGGAATGAATTTCCAAAATTAATTTGTTTGGGAGTTCTTTTTTTATTTACTCGCTCATATCTTTTTAGCAGTGCGACTCCTTATTTTCGTACTGTTATCTGTTGGTGGATTTAGAAGGTGGTGAGCGAGATGAACCCGTTTGAACGTTGGGATGAATGGGAATGGGAGAAGGCAGCTCAGGAATTAGGACGGAATCGTCGCTATGACGATTACTACGATGACTACGGCTCAAATTATCGAAGATATTATTATAAAGGGCCGGATTCTGAGCACATATTGGATAAGTGGACAGGCAGTCAAAAAAGGGTAGTGTTATCGGCATTATTGTTTTTGACTATTTTATTTAGTGCTCAAGGAGAGGATTTTGTTTCTCGCAGTGTTTATTCTGTTTATAAAACCGGCATAGACAGCGGCAATTTGTATGTTGCTTTGAATTCAATGGCTAAGGAGGCAATGGGAATACCGGTCGATGACAGTATCCCGGTCGGGTCTCCGGTTGAGGAGGTCTTTTATCCGCCGGTAGCAGGTGTGGTCAAGGTGGGTTTTGAAGGGAAGAATTTTAGAGGGGAAACCAGTCGAGGGATAGAAATCGAAAGCACTATAGGGACGCAGGTGCTTTGCCCGGCCGAGGGGGTAGTGCTGGACGTTGTTCGGCATGCCGAATTAGGCCAGATTATCCACTTGAATTTTGGTGACGGTTGGGAAGGAATTATCGGCAATCTCGGTGAGGTCGCCGTAAGTCCGGGGGATCCGGTATATATGGGTTTAAAACTTGGCACGGTCGGCTTGACCTCGGAGAGACGTCAACCTTGGCTTTATTTTGAACTGTTAAAGAATAATCGTCCGGTAAATCCTCTTTTGTATTTGATTCAAAATAAATAACATTTATTATCGACTGTTTTATTTTAGGCTTGCCCCGCATAAGTTTGTACAAATTACAAAATTCAGGCGGGGTTTTTTTATGCAGATAAAAGGGGTAAAAATTAAAATTCATCCGACCTTTATCGTCTTGCTGCTTCTTTTGTTTTTTAGCGGTTTGGGTTTAAGAGCTTTACTAGTTTTTCTGCTGGTAATCCTTCATGAGTTGGCACATACTTTAGCTGCGGTGGGGTACGGGGTTAAAGTTAAAAGCCTAGAACTTTATCCTTATGGCGGAACAGCAGTATTTGAAGATACTTTTGAAGGCAATAGGATAGAGGAAAGTGTGATAGCTTTTGCAGGCCCTGCTTTAAACTTAGCTATTTTTTTCGGGCTGCAGTATCTGCGCTGGCTTGGTCTTATTGACGGTGACTGGGTTTTAGAATTGCTTAAAGTGAATTTTTTGCTGGCCTGTTTTAACCTTATCCCTGTTTTGCCTTTGGATGGAGGCAGAATTGCTAGAGCTTTTCTGGCCAGGACGTTTGGCTTTGTTCAAATTACCAAATTTTTGGCTGCTTGCGGAAAATGGCTTGGAGGACTATTTGTAATATTAGGCTTTGTCTTACAGGCCTTGGGCTTTTTTATCTACGAACCGGGGCTTTTTCTGGTACTAGGGGTCTTTTTTTTAATCGGCAGCAGCAAGGAAGAACAAAACGCACGGATAGTTTTTTTAAAGCAGCTTTGCCGCAAAAAAGAACAACTGCTGCGCCAAGGACTGATGCGCGGCAGTTCTCTTACTGTTGCTCCCGATACTCCGCTCGGTAAGCTGATAGATCAACTAAGCACCGATCGTTATTGTTTAATTAACATTATAGGGCAAAAGGATAAAATTGAAAAAGTATTAAGTGAAAGCGAGTTAGTTCAAGGTATGATAGATTATGGCTTAGATTATCCTGTCGGCAAATTATTGTCCTAAAATACAAAACAGAGCATGAAACTTTGTAACATTATACAATTTACTTATGTCATAATAATAACAGTTATTCACAGCAGGATATGTTTAAATATTTCACATTGATTTGTCCTATTTAGCTGCCTGTGTTTTCCTTTAACCTCTTTTAATACCTTCCTCCCATTACGATGAAGATTTAGCTTCATCGTCTTTTTTTATTTGCATGGAAAACTCATCCGATACTCGGTAATTAGTCTCTTAAACTCCTGGGGTCCGGCTCCTTGAAGCAGCATAGTTTGAGCCTTTTCAAAAAGATATTTATGGACATCTTCTCTCTGGCCTAAAAAGCTTATCATTTTTTTGAGCCCCGGATCATTGGTCATAGTAAGGTGTTGATTGTAAAGGAGTCGAGCTCTTATTTCTGCTTCCGCGTCAGCCTGGAGCATTGCCACAGGATCGAGGCTTTGATCAACATATTCCAGACTCCAAGGAATTCCCTGGGAATCCATATAACAGAGCGGAGGCCCGCCAAGCTTTTGGATGGAAATAGCCACCATTTCCATATGGCTATGTTCTTCGGCGGCAATTATCGCCAATAACTCTTTTAAGTACGGATTGGGCATATTATTACTGTGGTTCAAATATTGGGTTGCGGCTGAAAATTCGCTGTCTTTTCCTCCGTAGTGTTCAAACATAGTCAAAGCAAACTGTGGATCCGGTGCGGAAACTTCAACCGGATATAGGGGCTCGTTAGCATATTTGAACATTTTTATATCCTCCTTTTTTGCTGTCTCTGCTGTATTATATTTGTTAAGTAGTCAATCGGTCACACCCAAATGACTATTCGGAGAATAATGTAATTTGCCCGATTTTACTGAGATAATCCTCTGTGCTATAATTATTTACCAAAGCTTGTCCCAAGGAGGAAATAACTGAAATGCCAGAACCAAATAATGAGTTGCTGCAAGATAGGGAATTGATTCGCAGAAAAATTGAGCGTATATTACCGGAAGTAATGAAACCTGGCCGTTACGTTGGCGGGGAATGGAATATAATTCAGAAAGACTGGGAAAAAACCGATGTACATACAGTATTTGTCTTTCCCGATGTTTACGAAGTAGGGATGTCCAATTTGGCTTTAAGAATCCTATACGGCTTAATAAATTCCTATCAGGAATTCCTTTGTGAGAGAGCCTTTGCTCCTTGGCCGGATATGGAGCAAAAAATGCAACAGGAAAGAATTCCTGTTTATGCACTGGAAAGTTCCCGGCCGCTAATGGACTTTGATGTTGTGGCTTTTACTCTGCAATATGAGTTAAGCTATACTAACGTTCTGAATATTTTACGTTTAAGCGGGATTCCTCTAAGAACTGAAAATAGAGGCGAACAGCATCCCTGGATAATTGCCGGAGGGCCGTGCGTTTACAATCCGGAACCGCTTGCTCCTTTCATCGATTTCTTCCTTATTGGTGAGGCTGAGGAACAATATCCGGCAATATTGAAAGTGATCCAACAGCATAAAGCCGAAGGTAGAACCAAGGAACAGACTCTGGTTGAACTTGTGAAGCTAAAAGGGGTCTATGTTCCCGGGTTTTATGACTTCGAATATAAGAGCGACGGCACTATTGCTCGGGTCAAGGCTAGAGACGGAGCGCCGGCAGTTGTGACCAAAACTGTGGTCCAGGACTTTGATGCTGCCTACTTTCCGGAAAAGGTGATTGTACCGTATATGGAGGCGGTTCACGATCGGGTTATGCTTGAAGTAATGCGGGGCTGTACCAGGGGATGTCGTTTTTGTCAGGCCGGCATGATCTATAGGCCGCTAAGGGAGCGTTCGGCGGAAAGGTTACTTCAACAAGCTCAAAAATCAGTTGCCGAAACGGGCTACGAGGAAATATCTCTGGTATCTTTATCAACCAGCGATTATTCCTGTGTGAATAAAGTACTGGAAGAGCTAATGTGTGAGATGCAACAAAAAGGAGTAAGTGTATCTCTCCCTTCTCTACGGCTCGATTCTTTTGATGTGAAAATAGCCGAACAGGTTCAAAAGGTTCGTAAATCCGGTCTGACTTTTGCGCCGGAAGCCGGAACTCAGCGTCTTAGAGATGTTATAAACAAAGGTGTAACCGAAGAAGATTTACTGAGGACGGCCGAGGCCGCTTTTGAGGCAGGCTGGAATGGAATTAAACTTTACTATATGATTGGATTGCCGACTGAAACCTACGAAGACTTAGACGGCATAGTGGACCAAGCCGGCAAAGTCCTGGCTATAGCCCGGAAGCTGGGCAGAAAATCAGCAAGAGTAACCGTTTCGGCCAGTTCTTTTGTACCGAAACCCCATACTCCTTTTCAATGGGTAGCACAGGACACACCGGAAATATTACACCAAAAACAGGAATACCTGAAAAAGAAGCTCCGGGATCGGCGGATTAAATTTCTCTATCATGATGTAGGGGCAAGTTTTATCGAGGCAATTCTGGCCAGAGGGGATCGCAGATTAGCGGCCTTACTGGAATGGGCTGTACAGGCAGGTTGTAAATTTGACGGCTGGACTGAATATTTTCAACTGGAGCTCTGGCAGCAAGGACTAAAAGAAACGGGGATTGACCCCCATTTCTATGCGAATCGCCAGTTTGAACTTGAGGAGATTTTGCCTTGGGACCATATTAGTTCGGGAGTAACCAAAGACTATCTTCAAAAAGAGTACCAAAAAGCGCTGGCGGCCGAAGTCACCGCCGATTGCCGAAGGGTCTGCGGACGTTGCGGGGTCTGTCCGGATATAGCGCGGACGGTAAAATTTAAGTCTGAGCGCAGATCGTCTGGGTAATACCAATAAAATACTCCGATTCGCGGATGATATGCCTGATTACTGTTTGGGCGACCGGGTTGTTTTTCAGAGCCGGACTCATTCCCAACATGGCGAAAAGAAATTGGGTAAAACGGCAACTCTGTTCCACACAGAAGCTGATCAGTCGGTAGACTGAGTCTATTACTGCCGGTTGGATATTGTTAGCCGAACGGATTACGGTTTCCGTCAGTTGCACTATCTGGCTGCGGGTTTTGGCTAAGGTGTCTTCCCATTCCTTAAGCTCTTCGCTAAACTTTCTTTCCAAGTTTGGCGCAATTTCTCTAATTACAACCGTATGTTCTTGTTCCTGCTGTTTCCAAAAATTCGCCTCATCCAATAATCTAAGAGGCGTTTGTTCACCGTAAGAAAATTGCATAGTAATCCCTCCTGTTTACCAAATTCTATTGCCCCTTTACTTTTAAAATGTCTGTCTTTTTGTTTGAGATAAAAATTTTTTGCTATTGTCTAGGAAAGAGGTGATCAGTCTGAAAATCAGGCTAGCCTATACCAAAAAAAAAGAGGCTAAATATATAGCACATTTGGATTTAACCAGGATGTTCGATAGAGCTTTACGTCGAGCTCAGATCCAAGTAGCTTTTTCTGAGGGTTTTAATCCTCACCCCAAGATTGCTTTTGGGCCACCCTTACCGGTCGGAGTTGAAAGTGAACGGGAGTTTGTGGATATTGAGCTTCAAGAAGCGCTAGGGGCGAAGGGAGCCTTTTTAGCTGAAATGGTAGGAAAGATGCAAAAACAATTGCCTCCAGGGATTAACTTGCTTGACGCCGCCCTTCGTCCGAAACAGGATAAGGCGTTGATGGCTGTCATAAATCGGGCCCACTATAGGGCTGAAGTTCCGTTTAAGGAGGCAGTTACTGCCGATATTCTTGACAACGCTTGCCAGGACTGGCTGGCCAGAGAAGAAGTGCTGATAGAACGTACCAAAGAAAAAAACAAAAAGAACCAGAAAGATGTTCGTCCCTTTGTGAAAAAGCTTCAGATATTACAAACACAGCTGCAGGCTAACGAGCAGAGTCGGGCAATTATGTTTTTTGATTTAGTGACTGGAAATCAAGGCTCGGTTCGACCGCTGGAGATCTTGGCAAGTCTGGCCGAGTTAGAGCAACTGCCGGTTGATCTGCCCGGAGTAGCTGTTGTTAGAGTCGGTCTCTATGTTGAGCAGGCCGACGGGGCTTTGCTCGATCCATTGCTAATGCTTAAATGAGTGGTTCCTTTATTGTTGCTTTTTAGAGAAAGCGAGGGGTTTTTTGAAACAGATAATTATATCTACCGAGGAAAACAATAATGTACGGGCTGCAGTACTCGAGGACGGGAAGCTTATGGAATTATTGGATGATACCAGTAGAGAATCTCGTTTTGCCGGTAGTATTTTTAAAGGCAAGGTCAACAATGTGGTACCCGGAATCCAGGCAGCTTTCGTCGATATTGGGCTGGGTAAAAATGCCTTCCTCTATGTTGGAGATGTGATTCCTCCCTCTTTTACTGAGCCAGAGCCTTCGCCGATCGTGCCGAATATTGAGAATTATTTAAAGGAAGGCCAGGAAGTTATTGTCCAGGTTATAAGAGAACAGGCAGGCAATAAAGGACCTAGAGTCACAACAAATTTATCCTTGCCGGGTAGGTATGCGGTGCTTTTTCCCGGGCGGGAGGGAATAGTGACTGTGTCGCGGAAAATAAAGGACCAACAGGAGAGGCAAAGGCTTAATGAGCTTGGTTGGAAATATAAGCCGCCTAAAGCAGGCCTGATAGTCCGGACTTTAGCCGAGGGTGTGCCGGAAGAAAAACTCCAGGAGGATATTCGGGATCTGATAGCGATTCAAACAGAGATTGACCGGAAGATTAATTCTGGCTTTAAAAAGGGTTTGCTTTACAGTGCCAGCGATCCTTTGTCCCGACTTTTACGGGAGATTATCGATGATCAAGTGGAGAAAATCGTAATCGATAACGGTGACCTGGCCGAGATGCTTAGAAGTAAACTGCGGGAAATAGGCTCTGCCGCTGCCGGGCGGGTCTGGACGGACCTTAAGGGTTCTCTATTTGAGCGCTATGAGGTTTTAAATCAGATTAAAAGTAGTTTACTCCCAAAAGTGCCGCTGACAAGCGGAGGCTATTTAATAATTGAGCAAACCGAAGCCTTGACAGTGGTGGATGTCAATACTGGTAAATATGTGGGGGATCGGTCCCTTGACGAGACTTTGCTAAGGCTAAATATGGAAGCAGCTCGGGAAATCTGCCGACAAATTCGGTTGCGTAATTTAAGCGGAATCATTATTATTGATTTTATAGACATGGAGAGAGAAAATGATTGGGAACAGTTACTGGAAAAATTGCAGGCTTTTTTGGCTGAAGATAAAGCTAAGTGCAAAATAATCGGTAGAACCGGCTTAGGTCTTGTGGAAGTTACCAGAAAAAAAGAGGGGCAGACCCTCAGTGCTCGTTATGCCGAAATTTGTCCGCATTGTTCAGGCAAGGGACTGCTTGCCAAAGGGTTAAACCCTTCCCTTTAAACCGTCCAATGTTAGTGTAAAATTACTTTGGGAAAAAACCAAAAAATAAAAGATAAGAGTATCTCTCCTGTGATATCATGTAATTTGTGAAGAACCACAATAATCACAGAAAAGGAGATACTCTTATGGAACTAA
>JAAYSI010000214.1 GCA_012524045.1 Peptococcaceae bacterium
CCCAGTATTTATTGCTAAATAGAGATTTCAGTCCTTCGAGAACCGGAATTTTTTTGGCAGTTACCGGTTTAATTCTTTCTCTCGTATTTGCAAAAACAATAAAAAATATAATGACAGCTATAACACCATAGACCTCCATTGTTTTTTGCCAACCCCCGGCACCTCCACCAAAGAAGTTCACAAGGGGAAGGGTAATATTATTAATAATAATCGCAGTGACTGTCCCAGCAAACATTCTGAGCACAGTAAGAATTGAACGTTCATATTGGTCCTGAGTCATAAGAGCCATTAAAGTATGATAAGGTTGAGCAAACATGGTATATAAAACCGTGGACATGAGATTATAAGTAACAAAAGCATAAATGATTTTCCCGGTCATACTGAGATCCGGCGCACTAAACAGCAGGACTCCTCCAACGGCATAGGGTATGGCTACCCATAAGATCCAGGGTCGAGCTTTGCCATATTTAGATTTGGTCCTATCTACTATGATTCCCATACCTAGGTCGCTAAAGGCATCTAAAAAACGCGAGATTAAAAAAATCGTCCCGACCACAGCAGCTCCGATTCCTGCAACATCCGTGAAGAAAAATGTCATAAATGAAGCTAAAGTAGCCCAGACAACATTGGCTCCCACATCGCCAATACTATAGGAGATCCTCTCCTTTAAGTTAATTTTAATTGGAGAATTCGGTAGGTTCCCACCGATGGTTTTTTCATCCAAAGTTTTTAAAGTTGCCATTTTACACCCCTTAAATTCCCAAAATATGGAGAGCAGTAGGTTCAGGTTACAGAAAACTAGTACATGTCTTGTTTTTCACAATCCTTAAAATAATATTACTCGATTTTGGCCAATTCCGCTAGGTCTTTAGAGTTTTCACCCACCTCCTGTATAGCAGCCGTAATTTCTTCGGTTGCCGCAGCTTGATTCTCAGCAATTCCTCCTACCTTATTAATTTCAGTTATGATCCCTTCAATGGATTTTTTCATTTCTGTAAGGATTTCAGTTACCATGCCCGCAGATTCCTTACTTTGGTTTGCCAGTTTGCGCATCTCATCGGCCACCACAGCAAAACCTCTTCCTTGTTCCCCGGCGCGGGCCGCTTCAATAGCTGCGTTTAAACCAAGTAAGTTAGAATGATTGGAGATATCGCTAATAGCAGCAATTACTTTATTAATTTCGGCAATCTTATTGGCAGATTCATTAGCTGAATGAACTACCTCATTAATGGTCTGAGATAAACTTTGAGAGCCTGCTGCTACTTCTTGAATACTGGAGTTAACCTGTTCTAAGGTAGAAGCTAAGGCATGGGTTATTTGCTCGATTTTGTGTTCATTCTCCAAACTGCGCCCGATAGCAACACATCCTATCACCTCGCCCTTATCGTTGCGGATAGGAAAGTCGATGGAGCGAAAGGGAAAACCAAATAATTTTTCATCCACAACATAAGAATATACCCTACCTTCTCTCATGGCTCTTACCTTAGGGTCTTCCTCGGTTAGTAGATCTCCAATTTTGCTAAGGTCTACATTCATTTTATTTCCCCGGAAATAATGCAATCTGTGGGTCCTATTGGTGATTAACCCTAAAACATCCATATCCAACATGTCTTTAAGGTTGGCTACGACTCTGGCATAGCATTCAAGTATTTCTTCGTCGGTTAAATCGTTTAAACGGGTTGTCAAAAAAAATCACTCCCTTTTATGTAGCTTGATAAAAGCTTGACGAAGCAGGCTTTTATCAGTGTCTTCTATAGCCAAACTTTGCATAAAACATGCCAAATAAAAGAAAGCCTTAAAAAGTAGCCTTTTTAAGGCTTTGGATTATCCTACGGCTATAATATTCTGATTTTTATATTTATCCCTTTAAAACAGTTTTTGCGCTTTTGTGAAATATTTTTTCTAAATTGTTATTCCGCTATATTATCCGTAACGGTATATAATCCCAAATCCTCCCTCAGGATACTGCCAAGTAAGAGCATTATTACTACATACTGCTAAACAGGTACCGCATTCCAAGCAACCTGCCCACTCCACGATAATTTCTCCATCTTGTTCACTATACAAGGACGCAGGACAAGCAAAGAGGCAATTCTTTGTGCTACATGCTTGGCAGAGCTCTTGGTTTATCAAGATATGGGGTTGACCTTCATTCACTTCATATTTATCCAGAGCCAATTTTTCTGTATCAGTTAAAATTTTCATAGTGCCCGAACCCCCTTAAGGCCATCTTTGATTAAATCAAACATTGACATTTCGCTTTCCTTAAGCGACTCCAGTGCGAGATTCTTAAGATGGTTTTTCGGTTTCAGATCATGGTTATATATCTTCTCAAATAGTTTATTGGCTAACAGAGGATATCGTTTGTATAAGCGATCATTCTCCATAAAGGCCGGGGCTTTGGCATAAAGTTTTAAATCTTTCATGACAAAACTCTCATCTAAGAAACGCGCATAGGAACTTAAAGTTTGTTCACTATAATCATTTTTTAGGTGAGCCTCAATAACAGCATCAGCCGCTGCCATTCCCGAACCAATCGCTAAATCCATTCCTCGAATGACCAAACCGCTATTGATGGTAAATCCTGCGGCGTCACCAACTACTAACATACCGCTCTTATAAAGCTTGGACGGGACCATTTGAAGGCCCCCTTCTGCTGTTAGGTGAGCTCCATATTCAATCATTTTACCGTCCTTGACCAAAGGAGAGACTAGCGGATGTTCAAGAAGCTGATCCAGAGCCTCGGATGGTTTTATCTTTTCTTTGACCAGATCGTCTAGGCGCATCACTACGCCAATGGAAAGACTCTCTAAATTTGTATAGAAGAAAGCGCCTCCGGCCACCCCTTTGGTCGCTTCCCCTAAGATAGCGTAGGCTGTTCCTTCCTGCCCGCTAAGGCGAAAACGTTCTTCGATAACTTCGCGTGGCAACTCAATTAAAGCCTTTGCTCCTACTGCGAGGTGTTCCAAACGAAAAGGCTCTTTTAAGCCGACTTGTTGAGCCAAAAATGAATTTATGCCATCTGCGGCTATTACTACATCGGCCAACATCTCTTCGTCACCGGCCTGGATTCCGATAACCCTACCTCCTTCCGTTAACACCTTATCTACCTTTATGCCCGTAACAAGCATGACTCCGGCTTCCTCTGCTTTCTCAGCCAACCACCGATCAAATTTGGCTCGTAACACTGATATGGCATTATAGGGTGTATTTGCTAAAGCTTTACCTTTATACTCAATGTTTACATAATCATCCTCTGTCATTAGGGTAGTAATATAGTTTGTAATATAGCGCTCGACCGGAGCCTCCTCCTCAAAGCCGGGGATCAACTGATCCAACACCCGACTATAGAAGACACCACCACTTAAATTTTTACTGCCACAGTAGTCGCCTCGCTCTACAAGCACTACCTCAATTCCATTTTGAGCTAGTTTATATGCTGCGGCAAGACCCGCGAGTCCGCCGCCGACGATGATTACATTAAATTTATCTAAACTCATGCCTGCACCTCGTCATTATAGATAGTACTATTTGTTTACGGCTCATTCTCTTACCCCTTAGGCGAATTATCCCAGACTATTGGACATCTACGAAAAAATTATTTACTAGCTTTTATTTTTTCTATAAGCTGCGGAACTATCTTATAAAGGTCGCCTACCAGGCCATAATCCGCTTGCGCAAAAATAGGAGCGGCCTTATCTTTATTGATTGCCACGATGGTTCGGGCTTGGTTGCAACCAACCATATGCTGGATTTGACCCGATACTCCGATCCCAATATATAATTCCGGCTTGAACATTACACCGGAAAC
>JAAYSI010000323.1 GCA_012524045.1 Peptococcaceae bacterium
AAGATGTACTATTCTCCCTTATGCAATTAGATGTGGTTGAATTTGATGAAGTATCAATTATAGGTAAAAATAAAAAACCACACGGCATAGAACATCTTCTTAAACTTAACTTTGTATGTTACGCAGACTATGAAACTACTGAAAATAATGAGACAGTCCACCGCCAGGGGGAAGCATTATTGTATAATAATGTGGTAATACTTGAAACACCAAATGACGGATTAAAATATCTATACATGGAAGGAATTTTTGAAGAAGATTTAAATGAAAGAAACGAAAACATTGAGTCTTCGTACCTTGAAATTGCAGAATCAGGGAATGTAAACACAGAAGATACTATTCAAAGCTACTTACCTGATTCCGCCGGTGAGAGCACAGTTATAGATGATGATACCATTATGTCTGTAAAGGATATTGTAAGGGATAACGACCATAAAGTTGTTGCCGTATTTGTTGAATTAGAATCCGGAACTTCTCAGGGAAGCGGGTTTTTCATAAAAGACGGTGTAATTGTAACTAACTATCATGTAATTGACGGCGGAAGGAGTGCTAAAGTTTTTCTTTCAGATGAAACATATGTTGATGTAGAAGGAGTTATATTTGCTGACCCCCATGTGGATATGGCTGTATTAAAATTAGTAAATGAAGTAGGTATCGAGCCTGTTACTATAGGTAAAGTCAGTGACTCTGATAAAGGCAGTATAGCAGTTGCTATCGGGTCTCCTTTAGGTCTTTTCAATACAGTATCCACCGGAATAATATCTAACTTCTGGGACGCTGACGGGGTTGATTTAATTCAAATTTCTATCCCCATTACCCATGGTAACTCCGGAGGGGCTTTGTTTAATGAGTCAGGGAAATTAATTGGCATCACTACTTCAGGTATGGGAGAAGCAAATTTAAACTTTGCCATTTCTTCATCACATATAATACCTGTATATGAACAAATAAAACATCTGTCCTTTAACCAGTTAAGGGCAACTCCTCTTAGCAATGCCGGCAATATAAATAATAGTTCTGCATATGTTCCTCAACAAAGTAATTCGTCAAACCAGGAACTTTTAGCTTCAAAATATAGATTTGTAAATTCTGACAGACCTTTATTCAATGAATTAACATATATTTCTGATTTGCAAAAAATATATAATTTATCTACAAATGAATATTATGGTAAAGATAATATTGAATATGATTTGACTTTTGCATTTGAAGAAATTATTTCCTACGGCAGTGAGAATTACGGCAATCTTTTCAAATACATACTTCATGAAGATCACATAAAAGAAGACATAGAAAATTACAGATTTATAAATCAGGAAGTTCTGGATTTGTATAATACCACAGGTCAATATATTATCTTTACTGTTGATGAAATTGAAATAATAGGTGCAGGGATAAAAAAAGACGGAAGTATTGACGGAGTAGTGGTCAGCGCATTGTTTTCCGAAAACTCTAATCCTTATGTAAGATCAAAATTTTATTTCAAAGCAAGCTATGACGACTTTGGCGATATTAACGGCTTCTTATATATGGGGCAAGTTACAGAAAAGTAATTTTAGCATAAATATAAAAAAGCTTCAGGTGAAAATTTTACACACTTGAAGCTTTTTATTTATATATTTTATTTTATAATTTATTTTAAAATACACTCCGGACAAGGAAAATATCCTTCACCGGCACATTCCTTCATGCTGCTTCGGCTCTCAAAATGCCGACTGTCATCTATTTCGTCACAATCAGGTTTATGATAGTAACTTATTGATGAATCCACATTATCCTGAATGATATATATATCCTTTTTTATAAGACCTGAACTTCCTAAAGCATAAGAATTAATCTTTTCACCTGAAATTCCTATGGGCATTCCCTGAAAAAAAACTATTAAACCTATATCATCTATGGTTTTATGCCAATCACTGTCAGGCACTGTAGGAAGTGAAAAAAAATAGGAAATACCGTATTGTCTTGCAATGTAATTGTGGTTGTTTATTGTATCATTAACGGCTTTCTGTAAAACGGAAATAATTATTCTCCTTCGAAAGTCGTTAAATTCTTCTTCATTTTCTAAAAACTCCGGTGGATCAATCCAATTGTCATTCAAAAATTCCAGAACCTCTTCCCTTGTTCCTAAAAAAGAATCTGTACCAAGAAAACCATCTGTTATAATTAACCGGTTGTCAAGTGTAAAATGATACGTTAAACCACTAAAATCATCATATTCATATGGTTTTTTACTCCCGCATACAAGATCTATTAAAATCATTCCGTCATAATCTGTTTTTTCTTCATGAGATATTAAATAATACCCGTCATAATCTACAACAACCATGCAGGATATATAACCTTTAAGAACATTTGCATCAATACTGCCTTCAATAGTATTATTATTTATGTAAAAAGACCTTAAAAAGCCTTCCTTTGCTTTCTCTACATTCATTTTAAAATCCTTACCCCTGGCACCTTCCTCAATCATACTTGCAACTGCATCCTGAACTGATGCTTCCAGCATTTTATTAATTTCAATTCTCCTGTATACTGCTATTTCTATGCTTTTAGTTTTTATATTCAGTAAAAGAGTTGCAGGAATTGTTATAATGATAAAAAGAATTGCTAAATCAGTCAACTTAATCATTAACTAATCCTCCATATCTTACAAATATTTTTTCCACCGGAACATTGCTGCCAAGCATTTCCTGCATTTTAGTGGCCATTGTCCTGTTTGTGTTAAAAACAGTTACAGCAAAGTAATCCCCTTTACTAAGTTCATAAATTATGTCGTCACCACCAACAGGAGAATCAGGGAATAAAACATTTATTATATCTTCGGTAAAGCTTGTATCATATTCTTCAATGTGCTCTTCTTTAAACTCTAGGTTACCGGAAAGTGACTCTTCATAAACAGGGATATAAATTTTCCTACCGTGTTCAAGCCTTACTTCATATAAATTATCTGTAGCCTCTATATTTCTTACATATTCCAGATACATTCTGGGGGTAATGTACCCTAAATTTCTTACCCTGTCAACAAATTTTGTAGTTTCATTTAAAACATAAATCCTGCTGATGTCATCAAGACGTTCAAATTCACTTTTAATTGGAATTATAAACATTAACAGCACTGCCAAAACAATTGCAACTATTTTACTTAATGAATCTCCCATTTTCATACCCCCGCAGATAAGCCTTCAGATAATACCCCTATAACTCATTTTAGTCCTCTACATCTATTCGTTATTATGCTCTGACTCTTTTATAGTATTATCTATTGTAATCTATAACTTCCATAACTTCACTATCTCTGTTTACTGTTCTTTCAATATGGTCTACCACACTTTTTGATGTTAAATTTAAAGCAAAAAATACAGACACTGCAACAGTAAAAATAACTACCATAGATATATTAAATATAAAATCTGATAAGTTATCACTCATATTCATCCAACCTTTTTTTATGGTATTTCACAGCGGAAGCTTGCTTCCGCTGTGTTCTAACATCTATTATTCTTGTTCAAATGATATAGCTGCAATTCTGTCATTACTGTCTCTTAACACTGTACCCTTAAATTTAGCACTTGGGTTAATATAATTTGTATTTGTCACATCCTGGGCTTCGTCCAATGGATCTGAGCCCCAACCTCCTCCTGCACCATTTAAATCATTAATATCTGAGGCATCATATACGTACCAGATACTACCTGCTTTGTGTGTAGTTACTTGTACACCTATATAATCACCGCTGTCTTGTATTTTCTTTATAACTCTTACAACTTCACTTCCACGAATGGTTGTATTATGGTATTTCTCATATTCTTCATCCATAATACTGTTAGCCATTCCTCCAATTTTTTCTGTTGCTTTATCTGATGCGTCTCTTCCTATACCATAAATTGTAAATCCAATTGTTACTATTGCCAAAGTTATTACTATTGAAGCTCCGATAATAATTGCTTTAGTTGCGTTTTCCATAAATAATTCCCCCTTAAAGTTAGTTTTTTTTTACATACCACTTAATTGTTCTGAATAAGACAATAATTGTTTAAAACTTACCATTAAAAACGGTATGAGAAGATAGAATATTACTGTTGCAACTAATGGTGTAAAAGCTATTGCCTTACCCATTAACCCTTTCTTTGATACAATTATTTCATTATCAATTTTTCTCTTTTCCTGGTAATACCCCCTTTCTACTTTTAACTGATCAAAAGCTCTTGCAATTGGTATTTTATCTGAAGCAGATTGAAGATTTTCCACTATCCTGCTAAAAGGAATAAAAGGTTCATCAATCTTCAACTGCTCTAAAGCTTCTGTATCTCCATTTTCAAAGTTGTTTAAACATTTGCTGATGGAATCTTTGAATATAACTGCAAATTGCTCCATCCATCTTAAAATATCATCCACTGAAACTCTGTCTATGTACATAAGCATTAGTATGATGGCGTGAAATTGCATTACTTCGTCTTCCATACTCATCTGTAAAACTTTTTTCCTTAAAACCATCACCCAATATGGTATGTTATAACAAATACCTCCAACCAGAAAACATATAATTAACTCCCACCACTTAAAATATTCATTTTGATACTTTTTTAATTTTTTATCAATTCTTGCTGCCGCCACTTCTGACAATTCACGGTCTTTTATTGTTCCGTAGTCTAAAACGGCATTCTTTATATCTTCAAAACTTGCTTTACGTCTTCCAAAGAAAAGTATTATCTCCCTGTCCATTTTGATAATTTCTTCTTCTGCCTCAATATCCGCCTGTGCCTTTGCTTTACCGGCGGGATCTCCTGCTCTTATGTACATCTGTTCTTTGGCTCTGATTAATTCTTCTGAATTATATAAAATATTGTTTTTTGTAATTGAATGTACATTTACAAATATAAACACACAAACCATAAAGGCCGCAAGCATATATCCAATTCTTTGCAAATAAAATTGTTCTACACTTTTATTAATTCCTATAATCTTCATAAGCCTTTCATATCTTAATGACTTGGTATAGTCTTTATTTTTAAGTATTTTTACAAAACTTCTTACAAAGTCAATTTTAAATATTTTCTTATATATGCCTTCATTAGTCACATTGAACGTATACTCTCTTTTTAGCACATTTATTAGTTTGTAGGATAATATTACCAGTGCAAATAATAAAATTTCTATTACAAAACCATATGAACCTTCAAAGTATATTTTAAGTTCCGGTAAATTAGCGGTTCCCCACTTTTCTAAAAATCTTAATGCAAATATTGGTGCTAAAGCTATAATTGCAAGGCTGTTAAATAAATAATCAAGTTTCTTGCGGCGAAGCATTTCCATATTTATTTCCTGTTTTAAATAATTTAAATTTGTCAAAAACATTGAGTCATCATCAAGGGTCTTGTCCCCAAACTTTTGTACAGTATAACAATTTGCCAAAAATGTCTTAAAATATTTGTTTGGTGCTATTTCATTGTATTTTTCCAGTTCTGCCTCAGGATCATCTGAAGCCAAAACTTCATACATTTTATGAGCATGTATTGACATTTCATACGGACAGTCATTAATAGAATCATAAACCGCCTCATCTATCATTCCATGTTCATGGTAATGATGTCTTATATCCCCTAAAAATTTTTCAAATTGAATCAGTAATTTATTTTCAATATTATCAACCAGCATTGTGATAATCTGATTATGAACTACAATAATAGTTATCACCGACACCATAAAATAATACATATCCATGTTTAACATAAGCAAAATACCTAACATAACGACAACTGTGCCGGTGGAAACAAAGGCAAACTTCATGGTTTTTCTGGAAATAGTCCAGTTATCTGACATTTCCAAAATTTCAATTCTCTTTCTTATTTTATTTAAATATTTTCTTGTAATGGGGAATTTGTCAAAAAACACATAAGCACTAAACCAAAAGTCACTGCCTTTTCCTTTATATACAGGTCTTTTATAAATTTGTTTTTTCTTCTTTTTTTCCATTCTTATAGCTGCTATTACAGCAATTACACTAATAACTATAACGGATACAGACAGAACCAGTAAAATTTTTATTCGCTCATTCATAGAGAACACCCCAATTCTCTATCAAAAATTTGTTAAATTCCTCCCTATCGTTTTTATCCAGATGAGTACAAATTTCATCATAACTCTTTTTGCTTATTGGATTTACTGAAACGTACTCACCATCTCTCCATTCGATAATATTTCTTACTTCAAATGTTTTTCTGTCAGTAACTCTCACAAAATACTCCCTTGCAGTATCTGCAAAATTCCTCATTATTTCTTCTATAGTATCACCGTCTTTATAATTTGAAGGATATTCAATATCTTGGGAAACTGGCATAATTTCTGTTATCCTTTGTATATATCTGTGCCCTGAAATATCCTTATATAGGTGTACATCAAAATTCACAACATCTGCCACTTGCTTTTCAGCTACTTTTTCATTGCTAAAAACCCTTGTTTGAAGCAAGTTGTTCCTAAGGGCAAGCACAAGGTCACTGGATGTTTTAGCGTGATGAGTAAAAATTGTAAAAAGTGATGCAACTTGTGCCATTTGAATCATCCAGCTTGCAACCGGTGCCGTTGCAACTTCTCCTAGTATATTTACAGTACCGTCTGTCTTTTTCTGAAGGTCTAATCCTTCTTGACCGGATACAGTATCAGTTTCCCTGAATGAAACTATATTTCTTTTAGGATAAAGTTTCCTAAGGTGCAACTCAAACGCCATTTCTTGAATTCTCAAAGTAAATGTCTGATTTATAAACCTGACAATTGACATAAGCAAAGTGGTTTTTCCCGTTCCCTGGAATCCTGTTATTGCAGTTACCCTGCATCCCTTAATGAGCCATTTTAAAGCTCCTATGGGCAATTTATTGTTCTTATCGGTTATTAACTCTTCAGGTTTTTTATCATCAGCACTATCAAATTTTCTTACAAAAAACACCCATGATTCACAAAATGGAGGTCTGGCAACTACAACACGGCTTCCGTCCTTCATTTCGTTTACTTTATACCCGTTAGTTTCTGAAAGCTGCCCGGGATTGTTATATCTGTATATGTTTTTACATATCCTTCTAAGCTCTTTCTCAGAACCAAAGCTTAAAAAATCAAGATGTATGGTTTTACCCCTGTAAAAAATCCATATACTGTCATAGGACATAGGCAGCCGGGACAGTATCCCTTCATTATAGTTCATTTCCTGGAAAAAGCTGCTTGGTATCCCTGAAACTCCACCGCTTACGCCGTCAATTTTCATGTCGCGTATTTCATCTACCACACCAAAACCTTTATATTTCTGGTATATCTTTTGAACTATTACATTTAACTTGTCATCAAATTTAGTAAGCTTTTTAACCTTCTCCATATATACTCTTTCTATTTCTTCACCGGTTATTACATATTTTATTCCCTCTCCGTCGTCATCAACTGATTTAGGCTCTGAAAAATTATTTTCTTCAATTAATGCCTCAAGGGCATTTAAATCATGTGTCTTTTTATATGTATAAAGAAGTATTTCAAATTTATCAATAACGGTTAATTCATTGGGATTGTTAAAATTAATTATTTTATCAATACTTGACTCATCAATTTTATAGGATTTTAGCAAAATATCCCTTATATGGCTTTTTACATATTTTTTTGCATTTATATCTCCATATATACATGATTTAAGTGCTTTTCTAAGTTCGTTTTTGTTTTCCATTCTTTTTTCAAATTCTTCCCGTGTAATATTCATGCTGTAGAGATTGGTCTTTAAAAATTCATTAATTGCATCTTTTACATGCTCTATTATATTTTCTAATTTGTATCTGTCATCTTCAACTTCAAAGTCAATATATTTTTCCCTGTTTGTTTTCATGTAGTAAAAAGTTCCCCCTGCAACAGAAGCAAGAATTAAAGTTATTAAAATAATATTCAGTAGCATTTAATCACCCAATTTCTTTTGATTTACGTCAATATTCAAACTATTTAAAATTAATTGTGCAGCTTTTCTTACTTCATTCATAAAATAATAATTATTGTCATCTTTTTCCGCCCTTAGATTCCTCATGAAAAAATCTATGGCTCTTCCTTCACAACAAGCATCTGCAAAATGTATATTATATGGTATTATAGCGCTTTTTCCTTTTAATAACCGAAATTTTCTTTGTAATGATTTTATATTAAAATTTGAATTTTTATCATATTTTCCAAACATGAATACTGCCTTTTCAGCAAGCTCACTGTAATTTTCAAAAAAATCCAAAATAATATTGTAATTTTGATTAAGGTTTACAACAATTAAATCTGAATGGTCAAATATCTTTTTAATTATTTCAGGTTCTCCCGGTCCGACATCAACAAAAACAACATCATAATACTCTTTAGAAAGTGCCAGCACTACATCAATGACATCATTTAGTTCCTTTAAATACAAATCCCTGCTTGTTATTGATGTACCCACTAAAAGTTCTAGTTTGTTGCTTATAAGTGTTGTTGTATATCTTGATATATTTTCCTTGGATACTTTATTAAATTTTATAAAACTACTCAGGGCATCCACTCCCACATCATTAAGGTTTGACAATTCCTTTTCAACATACTCCCTGTCAAGAAAAGATGTCTCTAAGGCACTTTTATCAAAATGATTATGGGCAATAAGAACTTTCATCCTGTACTCTAAAGCTACATTTGTAGCCGTTGCTATTAGATTGCATGTAGTACCTGTCTGATGGTAATTACTCCAAAAAGATACCTGCACATCAACTCCCCCTTTCTGCCTTTTTAGCCGCTTTTATAATATCTTTTCTGCTAATGTCCGTGCATGCCTCAACAATATCCATAAGCATATTTTTCATTGACTTGGTAAGCTTTTTAAAAACAATACTGTCACCGTACTGATTTTCAAGCCTGTATTTGTAATCAATTTCATCAAGAGTTAATATATATTCTAAAACTATATTAATTTTTTGATTTATATCTAAAATACTGTCAATGTAGTCAGTATTAATTTTACTGTTAACAATATCCCTGTAGATCTTTATTGCATCTTTCACAGCACCGGTGCCTGAAGCTTCTTTTTCAAACCCACGGTCAGAGAGCAATGTTATAGTTTTCAGACACTCCCTTAACCTCATAACATTAAACTTTTCTAATGTTGAAACAATTATCACTGAATTACACTGCTTCATGGAATAAAGCATATCTTTGTTAAATCCATAATCAATTAATACAATGTCATAGTCATCCATCTCTATTTCTTTATACTTTTCAGAACCGCCGCAATTTAAGTAAATGTCTATATCGTCATATGTTATTATCCTGTTGTCCAGATAAACCGGCACATTGTATTCCCATACAGGCTCTCCCGCTGCATCAACTATAGCAACTTTTTTGCCCGCTGCAGACGTTATTTTGGCAATATACAAAATCAAATCACATTTATATGAACCTATAAAACCAATTCTGTTAGTCATCGCCATCTATAACACTTCCTTTTTCATTATTTTGTCCACTGCCGGGCTTTTGCTGCTCTTTCGCAGCTTGTCCATCTGCAGATTCCTTCTCTCCTATGGCCCTTTGATTAGCCGCTTCCTGTTTTAAAACTTCTTGAACATTGCTGTTAAGGCCGCTTAATTCATCGCTTATGGCACTCTTCATATGGTCGCCTAAAACATTTTCCAAACGCTCCTCTAAACTCATTCTTGCTTGTTCTGAAAGAACGTTTGAAGCTTTTTCCAAAATATTAGGGTCTTCTCTCATTATTTTCCGCACATGGTCATTAACCGGATAAGTTTCCCTCGCCCTGTTTTGGGTTTGAGCATCTACATACTTAACAACATAAAGTTTTGTACCTTCCTTTAAATACGCATCAACAATTGCACTGCTCACCGTCATCAGTTCGCCGTGTTTTATGTTAAGCCATATTGTACTTGTCTGAAATCTGATTCCTTCAACCTTTTTCTTAGACAGCACTATGTAATCCTCACCGTTGGGAAACCGTATCCTTACATCTATAAAGTCACCTTCCCTGATATTGCTTTGAAGCATAAAAGTACTAAATTCTACATTCCTGACATCATCAGGTATCAATTGATCTTCAACCATATATTTTAAAACCGGATTTCCTGCCGGTACATCTAAAGTCGCTACCTTTCCTAAATCAGTTTCATCAATAAAATCCTCCTGCGGTATAGAGCTGAAAATCTCTTCTACATAAAACATATCCTCTTCAAGTACTGTATTAAATTTAATTTCTTCATGCGGTATATAAACAGTCCTTGTGTTTTCATCAACAATACTTTTGTAAATATCTAATTCCTCTTCATAAACAGCTATCTTGTCCTGGTATTCTTTTTCCATTTGTTTATACATCTTAAACCCAAATAATCCTGCAGCAGCAAATAATAAAATACCTGCTACAATAACCATTATTAGAGTCAAAAAACTTACTCTGTTTCTTCTTGAACCAACAATTTTAACTGCCATTTTTACACCCCTAATCATTTATTTGTATATTTTTTTATGTTTAAAAAACAATTTTTAACAGCACTAATAACAGCACTTTATCCTCAGTAATATGGGAACGCACAAATTTACATACAATATTGTTTACATAAATATGCTGGCTTCAGAAACAAATATACTGCTTTTAATACGGATTGGAACTATAAATATTGTTTGGTGAATTTTTATCTTCATCTGAACTCCCCCTTAAATTAAATAAAATAATTGTATTTAGTTTTTGCTTTTTAATATTTTATATTATTTCAAAAGTTACCCCTAAAAAATATATCATATTTTTTAAAATTATACAATAATATTGTTAAAAATTCTTTTTTTCATACGGATTACATGATTATTGAAAATTATTTTATATATTTATCCTGATACACTCCAGGTCCTTATAATTATATTATTTCCGTCTTCTATTTTCCCTGTTCTGACAGGAGCATTTATAAAAGAATCTTTTTGAGGAAGTTTACACAGGACAACTTCTCTTTTTTGTAACGGCCTTTTAGTCCTATTAGCATTCCCGTCTGAATGAGAGATGTTATATTTTTTTTCACCTTTTAGTATTTCTGCATTTTCAAATCTGTTATAAATACTCATGATCTTTTCCTGGGCAGACATATACTCTAAAATGGTATCATCAATAAATCTCTCACAATTAAATAACACCCTGTTAATATACTCTATATTTCTATTTATCTCTGTGATCATGTCCTCTAACTGCAAAAATTCTCCTGCCTCAGACTGAAGACATTTTACAGCATTAGTATACTCAGCTTTAATATAAGCCATTTTACTCCTAAGTTTTGATATGCATTTCAAAATAACTTCCCTCATTCCATCAGGATCTGCATAAATACTCATAGGTGTCACCTTCCTCATATACTTACCTTCAATAATACTATTACCGTTTTTAAAAAGCAGTGACAATTATAAATGCCGTTAATTACTCTGCTGTAACTGCTGGTTTTGCCGGCTTAGTTCCTCGTAATACCGGGCAATTCTTGCATCATCTTCATCTCTTATGTTCTTTGCAACCATAGATACCGTACTTGCCAGATTATCCATTTTACTTGCTGTGGTTCTTATATCTTGTCTTATTATTTCACATTCACCTAAAAAGACATTTGCAGCATCACTTTTCCAAACCCTGCTCGTATTAGTCATTACATTGTTCAGTTGGTTTGCAACATCTCTGGTATCCTCTGCTAAACTGCGTATTTTACTAACCTGTCTATTTACACTATCATAATTAATCCTTCTGCTTGGCACAGTCATACTAAAACCCCCCGTTTTGAATTTTTATAGCACTTAACATTATTAAATCAAATTTTTTTTTAAAGAATATTTCTTAAATATTCTACACTAATTATATATTATTTTTATTACATTTTTAAAAATCCTGACGAATTGCACGATTTTTGGGATGAATTGCATTAAATTTTTTTCTCAGTCAATTTTTTGACCATTTTATGCTATTTATTCCTTAAAAAATCAAATGAGTAACAGCTGAGCACCATCTAATATACCTGCTTTATCCATTGTTATGTTATTTGGAATTATCTTATTATCTGCACCGGTGCAAAGCATTAAATTCTCCCTGTTAAAATTTATGCCTTCCGTCTCTGCAACAGCCTGAGCCATAAGTACTGACGCTGTTCCTGCCTTCATAACCGCAGGCACTATAAACTCGTATTTTTTATCAACTGCAGCAACAAAAACTTCAACATATATTTTACCCATAAAACTCTTCCCCTTTTATACTCTCATTAAATATGTGCCTTAAACTATTCATCACTTTATCTATACCGTTAGCAATATCCTCTGAACTTACTGAACTAAAAATAATTTTATTTTCTTTATTATTATTTTTAAGCCCGGATGTATCTATTTGCCATATATATTTTTCTCCATAATACAGTGAATAATTAAAAAAGTCTGTTATATTGTCGTAATCAAAAATAATTGTAAACAACGACTTAAAAAGATTTTTTCCGTTTATGGCTTCAAACAAATCACCGGCATAATCTTTTGAGCATCCTGAATTTATTAAAAACTCAATTGTTTTTAATTTATCCTCTTTTTCAAACAGATTGTTGATTTCTTCAAATTCTTCTTGGGTTACTTCAAATTTTACTCCGTTTTTCTCATAATTCTTTTCGGTAAAAAAGCATTCTTTTAAATTGTATGCAGCCTTATCAAGGGTAACTAAAGGCGTTAATATCCATGTATCTTTATCCACCCTGTCTTGATCAAGTTCTACAGCTATTATCTCATTTATATATATATTCCTGTAGTGCAACGGTTCTCCTTCTTCAGAACCTGAATAGTTAAAATATGCTCTTGGCCTGCAGCAAGCTTCCAGCAATGCATAAAGTTCATCATCAATTGTTATGGAATTATCCAGCTCCACTTCAATATACTTTTTCTCCTGAAGCTGCTCTCTTGCCTTTTGCCATTCTTCATTAATTTTCTCTTTTCCCATTTGAGATATATTGTCTTCAATGCCGTATATCTCATCTGCCCCTGTAATTGCTGCTAAAAAAACCAATTCCCTTTTGCTCAAAACAAAACCTGCTTCTGCAATTTTTTCCATATTTATCATCCCCCTGTATTTTATATTATTTTAAACAAATTCTCTTTCAAATATATTACTTTCATATTTTTTCAGTATCTCTCTCAAACCATTTTTTTGTGCCCTGGATATGGGTATTTTTGCCTTGTTTTTCATTTCAATAACCATATCGGGAAAATTTACTTTAGAAATATTATTTAAATTCACTATGTAACTTCTATGACATCTGAAAAATCCTTCTCCCAGCTTTTCTTCTAAAGATGAAAGTTTATCATAATATCCTATTCTCTGATTCTTTGTCCATATATATATTTTCTTTTGAAATGACTCTACGTACATAATTTGGTCATATTCAATTTTATATATGTCCGGTCCCACATTTATGTGCAATACATTTTCTTTTTGAGTAACATTTAAATAATCTCTGTATATATCACCTATATATAATTGCATGTTCTCAAGTTTTTCCAACCCACCCCCTTCATTATATCTTTTTATTACAAAACCTGAAGGTCTTATAAGAGCTGTCATTACCTTTAAAATATATTCTTTATCTTTTGAACAAAACAAAATATAGGAGTCACGGTCCTTTTCCCTTATGAACTTTGCCAGTTCTACACCGTCAATTTCAGAAGAGCCAAAGGAGGTTTCCAGAATATATACAAATAACCCCTCATTCTCTGATATATATTCCTGAACTTCGGAAGGCAAATAAGAGATTAGTTCAAAACTTATGTCGTATTCTTTCTTTTCAGCAATTAGTTTTATAACCCTTCTTATGAATACTGCATCGCTTTCACTACTGTCACATAATATGAATTTTAACATATTCTCTCCCTCCCCTTTTTAAACATATAACCTCATCTTATACTTAATAATGCGTTATAAAATTACTGATTTAATAACTAAATATTTATTTCTGTCTATTAGATATCCCATGCCGCTTTCATGCTGAACACTTCTTTGTTGATAGTCCATTGTTACATTGAAAATATTCTGGGAGTCCATACTTCCACCCAATAAAATACCGCTTTGACCGTCAAAAACACAATCATAAACCTTTTGACCTACATAGGAAGTCAGCTGGAAAGGATCTCCGGTAAAAACCAGATATACTTCCAGTCCTTTACCTCCAGAAACTATATTTTCTATGTAGTTCATGGCCTGATCTGAAGCCATGGAAAAAAATTCATTAAAATCATCTATTAAAACTACTATCCTCCTATATTTTTTCATATATTCTGCTTCATCACAATCATTATTTTCTCTCTTTCTGAACTCTTTTAAATCCTTATTTCTTAAAAGCATTTCATCAATTAAATTCTTTGTATAAACATCAAAGTCCTCTGTATTATTTATATAATCTTCCACTCCGTATTCCCTGCAACAGTTTTTAAGATCGGATTTTCCACTTTCAACAACGCAGACTTTCCAGTCAAACTGAGTTTTAATCACTTTCATTATTGCTTTTAATAAGTTGGTCTTGCCGCTTTGAGGAAATCCCGCTATAGCGTAGGCAACTGATTTTGTAATATCAATTGATACCACTGCCGCTTCTTCCATATCATAACCTATAGGAATTAATCCCTTCTTTAATTGCTCTTTTGCTTCATCTTTTAATAGCAGGTCATCTAAATAAACCTCTTCAGGTACATATGGAATAGGCATTGCTGCTTTTCCGTTCCACTTTTCTTTCATTTCTTTGAATAATTCACGCAATTGCGAAACTCTCTCTGATTCATTGACGGATGAACCTGCCAGTGCAGTCTGAAACTCCAATGCCGTGCCGATTTTAGCAAGACCTCTTCCTTTAACATTTTCAGGCTCAAGACCATCTGTCTTACCTACAACAGTTTGATATTCAAATTTATCATATAACTGAAGAGTGTATAAAAGCTTGAAGTTTTGAGTGATTTTATATTTTATGTCATTTGTATTTGCCGTTGTTATTATCATATAAATACCATAATTGCCGCCTTCACGGGATAAATTTAAAATATCATTCTCCTGATCCGGATATATTTCACAAAATGCGGAATAATTGTCTATAACCAAAACAATTGCAGGCAGCTTTGTTTTAGAAGCTTCCATATAAGAACTAAGTGTTCCCACTCCATATTCAGAAAACATTTTCTTTCTGCTCTCTAGCTCTTTAAATAGCATTTTAAACAGCTTATTAATTTTATCTTCATCATCTGAGAAAACAACTCCTCCCACATGGGGCAGCTCGTTGTAATATCCCATTGTACGCCCGCCAAAGTCCATTATGTAAATATTTAATGACTCCGGTGAGTATGATTTTACAAGGGAATATATTGTTGTTTGTAAAAATGTTGTTTTACCGGTTCCCGGTGCACCATATAAAATAACATGTCCGTCTTCACCCATATTCAGTCTTAATGGCTTTTGAAGTTGATTTTTAGGATCGTCATATATTCCTATAGCAGGATTCATCCAATGGTCAACCTCACTCCAACCTTCACCGTTCCAGCCGCCGGCCGCCTCTTCAATTTCGTCCAGAAATATCACTTCTTTTAGAGGATCTAACCACAATCTTAAAGGTTTAATGCCGCCTTTTACAGAAATATCAGAAATATAATCAACTATTGCAGCCAGTTGGGTTTTAGAACTTTTAACAGCTTTTTCCTTACATGAAACCACTTTCAAAGCCCTGGCAGAGTCGTCAATTAACATTACCTCTTTATCCGCATCATTTTCTATTTTATCAGTAGGCACATAAGCTGCACCACTCCATCCTGACTGAACAAGCTCAAATATTTCATCATTTCCGACCTGAACATAGCATCTTCCCGGCTGGGTAATAAAAGCCGCCTCCTGTCTTTTTAACATCTCGTTACTGTCAGACTTGTCTAAAACCTTTAAGCATACTCTAAAACTGGTGTTACTCCATATTTGATCATCAACAACCCCTGTAGGCTTTTGAGTAGCTAAAATTAAATGAACTCCAAGGCTTCGCCCTATCCTCGCCGTACTCACAAGCTCATTCATAAATTCCGGCTGCTGTGCCTTAAGCTCTGCAAATTCGTCTGATATTATTACAAGGTGCGGAAGGGGTTCTTTAGCTTTTTTATCTTTATACAATTGCTGATAACTATCTATATGATTAACCCCATACTCTGCAAATATTCTTTGTCTTCGCTTAAGTTCACTGTCTAAGGACACTAAGGAACGCCTTATCTGGCTTCCTCCTAAGTTTGTAATTTTACCGGCTATATGAGGCAGTCCGTCAAAACAGTTAGCCATTCCCCCGCCTTTATAGTCAATGAGAATAAATGATACATCGTGAGGATGATAGTTTATAGCCATTGAAAGAATGTATGACTGTATAAATTCACTTTTACCGGAACCGGTCATACCTGCAACAAGGCCATGAGGTCCATGGTATTTCTCATGTATATTTAAATAAAAAGTGCTGTCTCCTGCTTTTACACCAATTGGTGCTTCCAAAGATCTAAAAGCTAAATTTTCCCTCCATCTCCTTTTTATTTCAAGGTGTTCAATTCTGCCAACCTTGTACATTTCAAGAAATGAAAGCATAGAAGGCAAAGAAAGAGATGAAGCCAGCTCCTTAACCTTCATACCAGCAAGGGATTTTGAAAATACCTCTAAATCCCCATAGTTAACCTGGTCTGCACTAAATTCTATCGTTCCATCTTCAGGATTGTCCCTATGATATAAAATACACTCTGACTCTGTACACTGAACAAAAGAATTACACTCCTTTGGAAGCATACTGAGTTTATCATATATAAACACAGTTGTAACTCCAAGGGAAGCATTTGAATTTGATAAAAATCTCATTACAGGTTCATTTTCAACTAATTCAGGTTCAGATATAAACACAACAAAATGAGGAAGTATTACATTATTTTGGTTTGAGTAGTTATCCTTAACACTCTCTTCCCTTTCACTTAATACTTCATTTAAATAAAGGAGTACATCCCTTGCCTCATCCCGGGAAGACGCCATAAATCTTATTGATTTTTCAGGTCCCCAAACATGAGGCAGCCTTTTTATCCATTCTAACTTTTCGTGAATTTCTTTACTGTTAATACATACAATTTTTACCTCATCATAGCTATGTAAGGTTGACAGCTGAATTATTGCAGACAGTGCAATGTTCAAGGTAGCATTTTTATCACCGATAATCCCTAACATATTGTTTTCAAAAAGAGAAATTGTAATGGGAACATTTTTAACCATTAAAAAATCTTTATTTATATTATTAAGCTCATCTAACAAAGGATCATCTTCCATTGTAAAACGTTCTTTGGGCACGGCTACGGTAATCAGGGACGGCATTACGCCAACCCCAAGCCTTATCTCCAGGAAATCTTTATTTGAAGGCATACGCTCCCAAAGCCTTCTGTCTTTATTTACAGCACGGTTAATCAAAACTGCCGGTTCCGGGTAGCCGGCCGCCAGTATTTTGTTATTGCGATCTATCCTTTCTTCCAGTTTTGAAAACACCTTCTGCATGTATTCACGGTATCTTTTTACTCTCTTTTTTTCCTCTTTCTTTTTAGTCCTCTTTTGATAAGATCTTGACAATATAGGCCAGAGAATGGTTCCTGCAAGCATGCATCCGGTCATTACAACCCCCGGTATAACCATAACAGGATTGTTCCTGCTTGCATTTATGGTAAACATCAAACTCACCAACATACCCATACCCATTGTAAAAGAAGGACCTATTGAAAGTATAAGAGGCTGCTCTTTTTGGGTATTAGGTGTAGGCGGAGAATCTATTTCAATTTGACCTTGATCCAGTTTTTTGATAATCCTTGGAGAACGCTGGAAATACACTTGTCTGGGAGACTCTCCGGCAAAGACTTCTTCAAATAACTTTTCATTATCAGGTTCATACAGGGGAAGACTGCATTTTAAAAGAGTCTTTGGACTTTTAACTGCAATAAAGTCCCCCATAAATATAATTTTAAGACCCATTATATTTATTATATCTCCCCATGATAATGTTTTTTCAGTAGTTTTAACCCCGTTTACATATAAATAATCACTGTCATTTAGCAGTTTAACCAAGGCAGTTTCAGACTGAAATTCAATAACTGCATGGTTAGAAGCCACTCTGGGTCCGTTATATACAATTGTATTTTCAACAAAGCTTCCTATGGTAATTTTGTCAATATTTTCAACGGAATATTTGTCAAAATCTACAGTGTAATTTTCATCACATTCCTGGGCATATATTATTGCCTGGGTTTTTCCGTCCAGTGATGTGACAGTTATAATGTCTTTGTCACATATCCACCCGTCATATGCTTCTTTACCATTAATTCTGATACTAAGAGAATCCACTTCACCTACTGACCAGTACCCGTCATTTGCATAAACAGGTATATTGTAGATTAATTCGTTTTCACTGTAATTTTTTATCTCAATCCTGATTATCCCTTCTGTCGTTTTAGGAAGTTTGTATTCTCTGAAATTATCTCCGTTTATAGCATATAGCATAATATCTTTCATTTCAAAATCCCCCTATAAAATTAATCTTAAAAAAACAGTTGATTTATAAAATTTTTTATCTCTAAAAAAACATCTGTCTTTACAAATAACCGGTACAATGAAATCACTACTATCAGTACAACACTTATAAATATAATTGTTTTTATAAAACCCATGTACTTTTTAAAAGTCACACGAGGATCTTTCTCTTTTTCTAAATTTCTAAGTTTTATTTTATCAAGAAGAATTGGTTTATGGTACAGTTTTACTCCTTTTTTTTTTAACAAATACTTTAAAAAGCCTTCATTATCTGCATCATCATTAACTTGTGGCAATACATTTTTTAATAACTCTTTAAATACTTTTGCACAATCTTCATTATAATGAAACGGCTGCGGATTGTATGGAGCTTTAAAGCAAGAAAGAGAATCCATACTAGATTTTACAAATTCAAACATAGGATCATCTGAAAAAGTGAAATAGTATCTGTTTTTAAAATTCTTTTCCTCACATTCTATAAGTTCCTCCAGCTCTTCCAGCTCCCAATCCTTTACCCCGCATACAACAATTCTTTCCTGAGCTCTTCTAAATTCAGCTATATTACATTTGGAATATACACCCATATCAAGTATAATATAGTTATAATCATCTAATGTCAAGTCAGACACACTTCTGGTCGGATCAAAAGGATAAAAGTCTATACCTGCCAAAGAAAACATTCCGCTTTTTTCCACAACATTTTCATATGAATCTCTTATTCTTTCAAAAACATTACTGTTGTGAAGTTCCACGACAGCCACACCGTACCTGTTATCAATTAAATACTTCGCTAAAGATATTGCCGTATGAGTAGTACCAATCCTGTTCATGGCTCCTACAACAGCAATAACAACAGTTCCGACAATTTTATCCTTTTCAATGGTCTTTACCTGTGAGGTGTCTTTCTGCCCAAATCTTCCGGTACCTTTTTCTACAAATTCTTTTTCTTTATCTCTTTTTCTTGAAAAGCCTGCATCCCACTTGACTGCCATAGCATATGTTGCCGGCTCTTCAAAGCGTTTTAAAAGAATTTTAGATACATTTTTTTCTTCATTTTCATTCTGACCTATTATATCGTAAATACCCATAGATATAAGAGTGCTTATAACTTCACTGCCGGCAAACTTTTCAGAAGCAATTATAAAAAACCTTACATTTTCATTAATTAACATCATTTTTCTAATAGCCTGCGGAAGTCTGCGGCAGTCATCTAAGCAAGACATGTCAATTACGATATAGTTAACTGACATACTGCTTACTCTTTCAATCTCACTCATTATATCCGTTTCAACATCAATTTTTTTATAGTAAACCTCTTTATTCAACTTTTTTAAAACTTCATCAATATCATCCCATATTTCAGGACTTGAAATAACTGCTACCAAATTCAACCAACCCTTCTTTCAGTGCTTTTTATACTGAATTATAAAATAAGTTTTATATTTAATAGTAAATTCAAACTTAATATGCAATATAACATATCACAACTAAATATTACTATTTTTTTATTTACTCTTCAATACTAAATTTATAAAATATCAACTTTACACTAAAGTACATTATATTACAATATATAAATTATTCCAATAGTTTTTTTATTTTTTCGTCCTATTTTTATCAAACATACGTTCCCCTCAGAAGATAAAACCACTTCTTTATATAGCTTTATATATATCATTAATATTTTAAAAATGCCGGAAGAAAAAATCCTTCTGGCATTCTTTTTAGTATTCTGATATTTATTTTTCAACCTGACTTTTAGTCTTTTTAATTATCTTCCTCCGGTTTATTAAATTTAATTTTTATTATTTCTCCCAGCCAACCTACATACTCTACTACTAAAGAATCTCCTTCCGCTCTTAATATACTTTCTGTTATCGATATTCAAAATAAACCTCTCCCGATTGTTTATTTTCCTGAAGCATTGGCTGTAACTTTCCCCATGAAGTATAAACTTTCTGACCCTTTCTTTCCAAACTCAGCAAAATATCCCCTTTTTCATACCTTTCACCCACATTGTCGGGTAAGTATGTGTCAAATACCAGATTAACAGAATTTTTATCCCCTACCGCTTTTGTTCTTATCCTTTTCATTGTTTGAAAACCGTCAATACTTATATCGCCATAATATTCATTATTTTCTTTGTAAATCTTTATTGTGTAAGACAAACTTTGGTCGGGAGGAGCAGATTCAGAAAACTCAAGTACACCTTCCCACACTTGTATTTCTGAGTCAATATCTGGTTCTTCATTTGTTTGTTCCATGACTAATGTTTCATCAGCTGTACCGCCCCATTTCCAATACTGCACCCCTCCTATTTTAAGCATTAACGGAGCAGGAGAAGATTCATCAATTTCCAAGTCTCTCAACGGGTATATAACTTCTTCATACGGTTCCACATCCACTTTTACAGTGGTGGAATTAACCAAAGAATACCCCGTTAATGAAGACGGACTTCCTGGTATAAATTCACCACCTTCCCTAATTGTTTTTTTCATAATGGTTAAATGTAATAAATCGCCGTTTATAATTTCCCAATTTCCTGAAATGTCAATAACACGTCTTTCCTCATCTGCTAAGCTGTATTTAAATATAAAAGTACCGTCTTCAGAAAAAATGTAGTGGTCACCATATGCTGCCGTCATAGAAGGGCTTCTATGCCAGCCACCTGCACCTACTAAAATTTTTCTGTATTTTTCCCTGTCATTTTTATTTTCATCTAATAAATCATTTTCTAAATCATTTTCATCCGGGGTTAAAATATTTTCATTTTCCCCCGGTACATCTTCCTTTTCTCCTGTTCTTTCATTTTCACCGGTAATCATTACGGGTCTTTTTGAATTTTCATATAGCTGACTTCCTGCTATGCCAATAAACATTCCTATGATAAGTGTTGCGAAACATAATATACACTTTTTGAACATGTATATTTCTCCTTTCCGTACAATAAAATTGATTTTTAATCATGTGTATAAAACTTATATCTATTATAATAACTCTCACTTTTATAATGTTCAAGAAAATAAACACCGTTTTTAATTGCTGAACTTCCACCTGCCTGCGATATATAAACTCCTTTGCTCGGATCATAATCACTTCCGTCCGGAGTAGGTCTGACTACTTGAACATGACCTATGCCTCCTGGTTCTTTTACTACTGATATTGTCATATATCCTTGATTAGCCCTTCTTTGAGCTTCTTCTGCACTGATTTCTCTCCATCCATAATTTGCACCCTGAGCATCTAACCAAGTTGCCAGCCTATTTGCATCAAGCTCTGTCGCATTTGCATTTGCAACATCTTGATATAATATATATCCACTGCCAAGGTTTCGTCCAATAGCTTTACCGGTTGCATCCTCCAAATTTCCTATTTCATTAATTTCTACAAACCTTGGCAATTCGACTCCCATTGCAACTGAAACATCCCATGCATATATATTGCAGAACGTAGCTCCGTTTCTTGGTTTATATCTGGGATTTGTTTCAACCATAAACTGATCTATCAATAAATTATATGCTTCCGGTGTCCTCTCTCCTGATTCATATACATATTTTGGCACTACCGCTTGATATGCTACAGTATTTGTAACATTATAATTTGAGTTTTCTTTTATTTTTGTATCCCCTGTTCTACTGTCATTTCCGGTTGGTTCATTTACAGAATTTATTATTTCATATTGATTCCTTTTAGCTATCACCCTTTGAACTGCTTCTTCTTTCGTTATAATACCGTCCTTGTTAATGTCTAAACCTGAATTGTTTTTATAAACTTTACCTTTTGTTAAGTCTGTACCGGGAAAACACTCTTCTGAACCTTTAACTCCAAGTACATAATTATTGTCTTTTCCAACTGCTATAGGCAAAAATACAGCCATATAAACATCGTATATATCATTCATTCTTCCTGAGTATGTCTTTAGATACTCATATACATAATCCAACTGTTGAATTGCTGACATATTCTTCAGTTCTTCTACCGTTGTTCCTAAACTCTCAGCTGTTGAAGGTATAAACTGAATCAGCCCGGTGGCATCTGAAGCAGGATTACGAGCAGATGGATCAAAGTTAGATTCAAAAGCAATAACTGCCATTAAATCATCCGGATTAATTTTTAGTTTTTTGCTTATTTCAAGAACCTTTTCTTTAAACTCTTCAGTAACGCACTTACCGGTCCAGTTATATTTAAAACTGTTTGAAACACTGTTATTCTGAGTAGAATTTTCTGCAGGATAAAATTCATTTGTTCCTTTTATATACGGAACTTTTTGATTTTTAAATAAATGATTCCAGGTTGTCTCTCCTACCTTGCCTTCATATTCGTCATGATTCCAAAGTCCATAATCCTCTTTATATCTGTTTACCGCTTCAAGTGTTTTTGAGTCAAATATTCCATTTACCTCTAAACCGTCTCCATACCCTAATTCAATTAATCTTTTTTGTAAAAATACTACATAAATGCTATATTCCCATGGATTATAGCTTAGTATGCCGCTTAAAACCGGTATACCCATACCATCTTTTTCTACATTGTCAATTGTAAGATAAGGTACTTTCTGATTTTTAAATAAATGATTCCAGGTAGTTTCTCCCACCTTGCCTTCATACTCACCAAAATTCCAAAGTCCATAATCCTCTTTATATCTGTTTACCGCATCAAGTGTCTTTGAGTCAAATTTACCGGTGACTTCAAGGCCGTCCCCATAGCCCAGTTCAATTAACCTTTTCTGCAAAAGCACCACATATGGGCTATACTCATCCGGATTATAGCTTAATATTCCATTTAATATCGGTAAACCTATATCATCTCTTTTTACAATTTCAATTGGTTTATTGGTTATTATAAAACCTCTCTCTATCAGCATTTTTCCTATTGAACGTACTGCCGTTCCAATTATTATAGGACTTAAAAGTATTGAATTTTTTGCAATTGTCTTTAAAAGATTTCCTAGTTTTTTACCAATTGATTTTAAACCGTTTAATATGCTTTTTATTATACCGGTCTTTG
>JAAYSI010000215.1 GCA_012524045.1 Peptococcaceae bacterium
TACGGATACTATCGAGGATCTGCTTTAAGCGCCGTTCGGAACAAGCTATAACCGTAAACCACATATTATAAAAGTGATTACGCAAGTAGTTATGGGTTATTTCCGTAATGTCCAACATGAATTCTGCTAATTGTGGAATTTTAGCCGCAGGAACTCTGGCTGCGCAGAGAGTACTGACATAACCCAAATTGCGGGAATCAAAGATGCCGCCGAGACGACGGATAATCTTCCGCCTTTTTAAAGCCTCAATCCGCTCAAAAGCTTCCCGTTCTGAGATAGCAATTTGCTGTCCTATAGCCTGGTAAGGACGAGGAACCAGTGGAAAAGCTCCTTGAATGATATTTAGTATTGCTTTATCGAGCGTATCCATCACTTTCCTCCCTTGCGTCCGTGGTAAAGACACCACGGTTCCTCTGCCATATAATCTCCATCGTTATAATATGCTGCACGAGCCCGGCAACCGCCACAAATTTTTTTATAACCGCAAATACCGCAGCCGCCTTTGTAGTCCAGGGTACGTAACTCTTTTAATATTGGGTTATTGCGCCATATTTGATCAAAAGGAGTCTCTCGAACATCACCGAGAGGTAGGTTTAAATAAGCGCAGGGCTGCACCTGCCCTTTTGGACTAATAATGCAATAAGATGTGCCAGCTAAACAGCCCCGACTAAAACGGATCTCCATCCCAAGTTGTTTGGCAATCCGTGTAAACTGAGGAGCACAAGTCGGTTTCAATTCTATGGGTACTGTTTGTTGTTTCTTCATAATTCTGGTTAGCACATCTTCGTAGGCTTCAGCCCTTAAAGATTCTTCTTCAATAGTCACTGCCCTACCGGTCGGTACCAGGAAAAAAATATGATGCGCAACCGCCCCTATGTCAAGTGCAAAGTCGGTTATGGCTTCCAATTCAGACTGATTCCAATCCATAACTGTGGTATGGATCTGAAAAGGAAGACCTACCTCGCGACAATTTTTCATCCCTTGCACAGCCTGCTCCCAGGCCTTATCATAACGCCGAAATTCATTATGCTTTTGCTTATCAAGAGAATCTAGGGAGATACCCATCCCCATAGCTCCGGCAGTTTTAAGCTTTCGAGCCATCTCCACTGAAAGCAAAGTTCCGTTTGTGCCAAATACCGGTCTTAAGCCCAAACTTTTAGCATGAGCTACCAATTCCACAATATCTGGGCGCATTAAGGGTTCTCCGCCGCTAAAAATCATAATTTTAAAGCCGGCTCGAGCAATCTGTTCCAGCATAGTCTTGGCTTCAGCTGTGCTTAATTCTTCTTGTGCTTTGACTCCGGCATCACGGTAACAATGGTCACAATACATATTACAAGCGTTGGTCGTATTCCAAGATACAATCATTTATTTCCCCACTTTCCCAGTTCAAGCCAGATTTAACCAGCGAGCCACATCCAACGCGTGGTAAGTTATGAGCAAATCCGCTCCAGCTCTTTTCAGGCTTAACAAGGTCTCGAGCACAGTACTTTTTTCATCAAGCCAACCGTTAGCCGCCGCTGCCTTGATCATGGCATATTCACCGCTGACATTATAGGCCGCCACCGGTAAGCCAAATTCTTGTTTAGTTCGGTAAATTATGTCGCCATAGGCTAGGGCCGGTTTCACTATTATTAAATCGGCTCCCTCTTCAATATCCAAAGCGGTTTCCCTGATAGCCTCGTCACTGTTCGCCGGGTCCATCTGATAAGCCCTCCGATCACCAAACTGCGGAGCAGACCCGGCCGCGTCTCTGAAGGGCCCATAAAAAGCTGAAGAGCATTTGGCTGCATAGGACATAATCGGAATATGACAAAAGCCGGCTACATCCAGCGCTTCCCGAATAGCGCCGACCCTTCCGTCCATCATATCTGAAGGTGCCACCATATCCGCACCGGCCTTGGCTTGAGAAACTGCCGTCTTAACAAGCAATTCCACCGACTGATCATTTAGAATTCTACCGTCTTGGACCAGACCACAGTGGCCATGGCTGGTATATTCGCACAAACAAACATCTGTAATCACATATAAATCAGGGTAATGCTTTTTAATCAAGCGGACCGCTTGCTGGATAATTCCGTCATCAGCGTAGGCACCGGAACCTACTTCATCTTTGGTGGCCGGTAGGCCAAACAATAGTATTGCCGGTATTTTTAAAGCCACCACTTCTTCAAGGGCTTTAGGTAAAAGGTCTAAAGAATACTGATATACCCCAGGCATCGACGGAACAGGATTTTTAATGTTTTCGCCGTATCTGACGAACATCGGATAAATCAAGTCAGTAACTGAAAGTTGGTTTTCTCTAACCATTTTTCTAATTGCCTCATTCATCCTTAAACGTCTCGGACGTTGGATTAATTGCATAGCGGAACCTCCTTAGCAAATTCCTAACTCTTCATCAGTCAGATAACAAGCCGGATCAGATTCCCAAAGATCCCCGGTCACGGCCTCTGCTCTGGTTCTAAAGTTGCCGTTACAAAAACTTAAATATTGACATTTTGAACAACGGCCTTTGAGCAAAGGCTGGCGGTCTTTAAAACCGGCCAAAATCGGATTACTGGTATCTGTCCAGATATCCCCGAACTTTCTGGTGCGAACATTACTGAAAGTGATGTGTTGCGTGAATTGATCGGGATGAACATAACCATAAGGATCTACTGCTCCGAAAGCAATTCCGGAGCGGTTACCACCGTTTAAACCGATAATATTCTTGATTTTTTCTGCCCGTTCGGAATCTTCCTTAAGAGCCTGCAGGTACAAGTAAACCCCATCACAGTGGTTATCCACAGTGAGTATTTCTTTTTTTAAACCCCTTTGCTCAAAATCCTTGGCGCGACGAATAATTGTATCCATCGCTTGCCTGGACTCTTCCGGGCTAATATCATCCGCAATCATGCTTTGGCCTCGTCCGGAATAAACCAGGTGGTAAAAACAAACCCGGTCTATCTTTTCTGCTTCTATAAAATCAAAGATATTATCCAACTGTTCAAAATTATGGCGATTGATAGTAAAACGCAAACCTACGCGCTGCCCTACGGCCACGCAATTTTGAATCCCCTGCATGGCCGCTTCGAAAGCCCCTTCTTTACCTCGGAATTTATCGTTTACTTCTCTTAAACCGTCCAGTGATATACCCACATAGCCAATACCAATTTCCTTAATCCTCCGAGCGACTTCCGGAGTAATCAGTGTTCCATTCGTAGATAAAGTTGGCCTAATTCCTTTAGCTGCGGTATACTCCGCTAATTCAAAAAAATCATTGCGAATTAAAGGTTCGCCACCTGAAAACAGCAAGACCGGAACTTTAAACTCAGCCAGATCATCAATAAATTTTTTGGCCTCCGCTGTCGTAAGCTCGCCTTCATATTTCCGCGCATCAGATTCCATATAGCAATGAACACAATTAAGATTACAGGTTTTTGTAGAGTTCCAAACTACTACCGGCCCGGTTTGAGCGGTTGTGCCGTGTTTAGCCCCCCTGCTCTGTTTGCTGTAGCGCAGAGAGTCTCCAAAATATTCCGTATCAAACAAAAGTTTGGTAACGCTAATCATTCTGCAACCCCCTGCAGTAAAGCGTCCACCAATCCTTGAATTGTATATTCTTTCGCTTCACAGTCGATTTTTATCCCAAGCTGTTCAGCCGTAGCGGTAGTAATCGGGCCTATGGAAAAACACTTTACCTGTTCCAATAAACTTTTGTCTTCGTCCAGCAAATGCCAGAAATTACGGACTGTAGATGAACTGGTAAAAGTAACTGCTGTTATCGCTTTGCTTCTGAGTAAGTCTTGTAATTCCTGTTTATCGCAATCCCCTAAAACAGTTTTGTAAGCCGGCGCAACTACAACTTCCACACCCCAAGATCTTAGTGTCTCAGGCAAGATCTCCCGGGCTTCTTCAGCCCGCGGTAAAAGGACTTTCTGGCCCGGCTTAAGATAAGCTTGTAGGCCCTCAGCTATTTTTTCAGCCCGGTATTCATCCGGAACGAAAGTTACCCGCAGTCCTTTTTCTTCCAAAGCTTTCTGCGTAGCCGGCCCAATAGCTGCTATTTGCATCCCAGCAAGTTCCCTAATATCTTGTTGTTGTCTCGCTAATTCGGTGAAGAAAGCCTCTACTCCGTTAACACTGGTAAAAATTATCCAGGAAAACTGACTCAGCTTGGCCACAGCTTGCTGCAGTAGTTCAGGATTCGTCGGCTCTGCAAGCCGAATAACCGGAAATTCCAACGGCTCTGCCCCGAGCTCCGCTAACGCTTTAGACAGCTCGCTTGCTTGATGGCGGGCCCGAGTCACAACAATTTTTTGCCCATACAATGGTTTGCGCTCGAGCCATTGCAAACTATCGCGTAACTCTACAACTTTTCCCACAATGATTACCGCAGGGTTAGTAAACCCTTGCTGTCGGGCAAGTTCTGCAATATTGTCGAGCCTCCCGGTCAAAACCCGCTGCTTGGGCCAGGTCCCCCATTGAATCAAGCCAGCCGGAGTTGTTGGCGACAAACCATGCTCAACCAATTTAGTTGCTATAAATCCTAGATTTTCCATACCCATTAAAAAAACAAGTGTACTTTGGGATTTTGCTAGGGCTTCCCAACAGATTGCCGATCTTTCCTTGGACGGTTTTTCATGGCCGGTGACCACAGTAAAAGAAGAGGTAAAATCACGGTGCGTAACCGGTATCCCGGCATAAGCAGGTGCCGCAACGGCTGAAGTTATCCCGGGTACAATTTCAAAAGACACCCTTGCCTTGATCAAAGCCTCAGCCTCTTCGCCGCCGCGCCCGAATACAAAGGGATCGCCGCCTTTCAACCGGGTTACCACTTTTCCTTCCAAGGCTTTACGAACCAAAAGCTGATTTATTTCCTCCTGAGTTAAGGTATGTCCTTCCGGAGATTTACCGGCATAAATCATTTCGCATTCCGGTCTGGCATACTTTAATAATTGTTTGGAAACTAAACGGTCATATACTAACACATCGGCCTTAGCGATACATTCCGAGCCTTTAATAGTCAAAAGTTTTGGGTCTCCGGGTCCGGCCCCTACCAGGTAAACATAGCCCTTCGTCAATTCTATCCCTCCTAAAATACACTTGTAAGATTCCAAACACAAACTATTATCGTTCTACATTTTGCTGTCTTTTTATCTCCTGTAGAATCGCTTCTGCTCCAAGGCTTTTTATTTTTTCAGCAGCTTCGACCCCTACCTTTTCCGGGTCATGCCCTTCGTGCGAAGTCTCCAATAGCGCTTTTCCATCAAGATCTGCCACTATACCTTTTAAGCTGATCTGTCCGTTATTTACTGTCGCTAAAGCCCCGATAGGCACCTGACAACCACCCTCAAGAGTTCTTAAAAAAGAGCGTTCAGCGCGCACAGCTAATTCAGTCTCCAGGTGATTTAAAGGTTTTAACAGTTCTTTGATATCTAAGCGATCTGTTGCTGTCTCAATTGCTATTACGCCTTGTCCAACTGCCGGCAAAAGTACATCTTCTGCTACATATTCGGTAATCCTATCTTGCCAGCCCAAACGCAACACTCCGGCAGCTGCCAGCACGATTCCGGCAATTGTGGGCGATTCTTGAAGTTTGCGCCAGCGCGTCTCAAGATTACCCCTTAAATCTTCGAATACTAAATCCGGCCGAAAATACTTAAGTAAAGCTTTGCGTCTCAAACTACTCGTACCCACAACTGAACCTTCAGGCAGTTCACTTAGCAAAGTTCCGTCTTTACTTAAAAAAACATCCCTCGGGTCTTCGCGACGGCAAAAAACCGCACTTTCTAAGCCAGGCGGTAGTTGGGTAGGTAAATCTTTCAAGCTGTGCACAGCCATATCGATTTCCGCAGTGAGTAGAGCCTGTTCCAGTTCCCTGGTAAACAGGCCTTTATCTCCTATTTTAGGCAGCGGAACATCTAGAATTTTATCCCCTTTAGTTTTCATCGGGGCAAGGACAAATTTTTTGTCCGGATAAATCTGTTCTAACTGTTTTTTCACCGATTCAGCCTGCCAAAGGGCCAGTTTACTCTCTCTGGTACCAATTTTTATTGTTTTCATTCTGCTCTCTCCAAATCCCTATGATACTTACCTAGTGAACAGCCTGCTCTTTCTTAGAATTATCTTCTACCTCTAAAGCAAACAAATACTGAAGCATTTCGGCATACTGCGAGCCATGTGGACTGTCTGCCACCTCTTTGAGGTTAATAATCGGTAAATGCAACAATTTATTGACCAGAGAATTGGCCATAGAACGGATTATTTTTTCTTGTTTTGGACTAATATTGCCTAATTTACCTAAAGTCTGCTCAAGTTGTTCCTCTTTTAGCTCTTGCGCATGGCGCTGCAGGGCTGCAATTGTGGGCAGCACTACATGAGAATTGTGCCATTTTTTAAAATTAGAGATTTCTTGATTCAAAATCTTTTCTGCTTTTTTGGCTGCCAATTCACGAGCGTTTTTATGCCGGTCGGCAACATCACGCAAATCATCAATATCATACAGAGTTACGCCTTCAATATTCCCA
>JAAYSI010000216.1 GCA_012524045.1 Peptococcaceae bacterium
AGGACGCGAGCCGATTTGTGTCCACCACTGTCTAGCCAATTGTATGGTTTACGGACCAGTGAAGGAGCTAGCCGAAAGAATGGCCTCCAAGCCAAAACAAGTCCTTTGGGTACCACAATATAAACCTTTGGAAGCTAAGGGCAAATTTGTTTCTAAGAATGAAAAACGCCGCAGTGCCGCAGCTATTGAAGTCAAAGCTGTTAAGGAGTTTAGAACTGCTGCTCACCGCATCGATAATAGGATGGAACTGGTGGATATCAAGACCAAGGATGATGAGTGATGGCTAGCAAATACAGACAACGCTCTGGAAAATGTGCCCTAGTCCGTTATCGGGGTGGCCCGGTAGATGGAGAAATAATAGAAGACCGCTCCCAAGGTGAACCGGTGAAAATTATTATTGGTGCCGGTCAGGTCCCCCCCGGAGTAGAGGATATCCTAGATAAAATGGAGGTTGGCAGCCAAGCGGAATACATTATTCCCTACGCCAAAGCCTACGGCGCCCATGACCCGGAAAACGTAAAAACATTCCCCCGTTTATTTATAAAGGGTGGAGAAGAGCTGGAAGTGGGAAGCATCATTCCTTGGATGCATCCCGCATTACAGCAGTATGTGCCAGTAAAGTGTGTAGCCGCCACAAAAGACACAGTAACGATCGACTTTAACCATCTGCTAGCTGGAAAGGACCTACGCTACTGGTTTGAATTAGTAGACATAATAGATTAGTTCCAGATTATATAAAGCTGCATTATCTAAAGCTGCCGTCAATCTTTGCCGGCAGCTTTCTTTCTGCAAAAACAATTTTCACTTGTAATCCTCTATTACCTTTTTTGCTATTGGGACATCTGCCGGTAAAAGATCATATTTTAATAAATCTTTTATCCTAATCCACTTATACTTGTCATGTACAGTTATGGAAATATCCCCTTTAACAATAGTACAGTAGTAGGCAAGCAAATTAATATTTATATTGTCGTATTTGTGAGTTACCTCTGCGCAAAATTCCCCAACATATACAGTTATATCTAATTCCTCTTTAAGCTCTCGTACAAGGGATTCCTCAGGGGTTTCATTCTCCTCAATTTTGCCACCCGGAAACTCCCAGCCCCCGGCAAAGTTCTCTTTTGGTGCTCGCCTTGTAATTAGTACTTTATCCCTATCGATAATCACACCTGCTGTAACTTTTATTAAATCCACAATTTTACACCTCTTAAATTACTTTAAATACTTATTTCCAAATCTATTTAAGCTTATTTTAAACCAATTCTTTATTTCAAGCGAACTTTTTTAGTCCCTGTTTGTCCGACATGAATCAATAACGTACACTATGTATGAACATTTTTACATATGAATATTCTTTATTAATAAAAAGAACCAGGCTATCCCTACTGCCCAGTTAAAATTCTTGTTAGTTATAATTATTTAATCTAAGAGTAATTATATCAACTCAAAGAAAGTAAACACCCAGCGCTCATTTATATATTCATAGGGGAAATCGTGTTGTTCAATACCTATTACATTAGAGGCTGGTTAACAGGAGTGACACCAGCTCATTTTGGGAGGGAGTTGCATAAATTATCTATTTTCTGCTATAATGTTGTTAGCAGCGCTTGCCAAAGAGTGCTAATAATAGAAAAAGCTTCTGGTGCTTTTTAGTTAGGAGTTATTTCTATTATCTCACAATATTGTAATGTGTTCTCTTCTAATAAAAATAGTTTGTAAGAATTAACTCCTAACTTGCTTTAGGAGTTTTTTTAATGATTGGCTTTTGAAGGAGGTGAAAGCAATAATTTTTTTGTTAAGAAAGGAGGGATTGGAAAAATAATGGTTTAGATTATTTGACATCGAAAATGACATAAAATAACGAACTTAAGGAGGTATTTCAATGTCAAAAATTAACATAGCCATTGCTGGTGTTGGAAATTGCGCTAGTTCATTATTACAAGGAATAGAAATGTATAAGAATTCACCAGAAGATTCTATCGGTTTGATGCATTATAATCTAGGTGGCTACACACCAGGAGACATCAAAGTAGTTGCAGCTTTTGATATAGATAAACGTAAGGTGGGCAAAAGCCTTAAAGAGGCAATCTTCGCCAGACCAAATTGCACTAAAGTATTCCACAAAGATTTACCCGATTACCCCGTAACGGTACAAATGGGGCCGGTTTTGGATGGGGTATCTGAGCATATGGCCGATTATCCTGAAGATGATAGTTTTATCGTAGCTGATGAAAAACCCTGCGATGTGGCTAAAGTTCTAAAGGAAAGTGGTGCGGAAATTCTTATCAACTATTTACCTGTAGGTTCGGAAGAAGCCACTAGGCATTATGCCGAAGCCTGTTTAGAGGCTAATGTGGGTTTCATCAATGCTATACCAGTATTTATCGCTTCCGATGAAACATGGGCGAAAAAATTCGAGGATAAAAACATTCCTATTATTGGTGATGACGTAAAAAGCCAGATAGGAGCGACTATTATTCACCGTAGCCTAGCTAAACTGTTTGAAAACCGCGGTGCAATTCTAGATCGAACATATCAACTGAATTTCGGAGGAAATACTGATTTCCTCAACATGCTCAATCAAAACAGACTAACTTCCAAGAAAAAGTCAAAGACTCAATCAGTACAAGCTGAATTGGAAACACCCCTTGATAGCAAAAATATTCATATTGGTCCTAGCGACTATATTCCTTGGCTCGATGATAACAAAATATGTTATATTCGTATGGAAGGAAGAGGCTTCGGCCATCTCCCGTTAACTATAGACCTCAAATTATCTGTTGAAGATGCAGCCAATAGCGGTGGTTCGATGATCGACGCTATTAGATGCATGAAATTAGCCTTAGACCGTAAAATCGGCGGTATTTTATATTCCATCTCAGCCTATACTATGAAATCACCGCCGGTTCAATATACAGACTCAGAAGCCAAAAAAATGGTGGATGAGTATATAGCCGGTAGGAGAGAGCGTTAATGAGAGCTGTCATCCTTGCCGCAGGGGAAGGAAGTAGGCTTAGGGCCTTCTCTAAGAGGCCTAAGCCTCTTATTCCTTTATTAGGCCTTCCTTTAATCGAAAGAAACATTCTCGCCTTAAGAGAGTGTGGGATTAATGATTTCATAATTATCACCGGCTGTTATGCCGATGAAATTCAGAATTATCTTGGTAGCGGTCGGCAATTAGGAGTAAATATTACTTATTTACATAATTCCGACTGGAAACTTGGCAACGGTGTATCAGCGTCCGCCTTTCGGAAACTCTATCGCGAAAATGAAAAGTATATATTAATGATGGCAGATCATATTTTTGAACTTGAGTTATTAAAATCTGTTATTGAAGCCGCAAAAAAAATGGAGAAAAAGGAACTTTTGCTAGCCAGTGATCCTAGGCTGGAAAAAGTATATGACATCGATGAATGCACAAAAATTTCAGCTACTGGAAACAGAGCCGAAAGATTGGGTAAAGACCTTAAAGATTTTAATGCAGTGGATTGTGGCCTCTTCGTTGACACAGGGCTTCTGCAAAAAGCCCTAGCTGAATCAATCGAACAAAAGGCCTACACTCTCACAGATGCTGTGAACCTCTTAGCTGAACAAGGTAAAGTAAAGCTACATTTTGTAAATCATAATTGGGTCGATGTAGATGATCCCGCCGGTTATAAATATTGTGAAAACCTGCTGCTTCGTTCCTTGATACCCCCTAAAGATGGGTTTATCTCCCGGGTCATTAACCGTAAGTTTTCCCTCCGGCTAACAAAGCTCTTATCTTCTACTCAACTAACCCCGAATCAAATTACAGTATTATCTTTTTTAGTAGCAATTGTCTCAGCAGTTTCTTTTGCTTTCTCAAACCCAATCCTCGGCGGAATATTAGCTCAGTTTAGCTCTATCCTCGATGGGGTTGACGGTGAAATTGCACGTTTAAAATATTTACAAAGCAAATACGGCGAAATATTTGATTCTATTTTAGACCGCTATGCTGATTATCTTATTGTTATCGGAATGAGCTATGCCTGGTACTTAAGCTCCGATAATAACCTTTTGGTTCTGCTCGTAAGCACTGCAACTCTTACAGGCTTGCCTATGTCCATGCTGTTTAAAGAAAAATACAAAACCATCACTGGCAAACCCTATTTACCGGAAATAAATGATGGTAAGTTACGCTACCTACCTGCCAATCGTGATGGTCGCTTATTTATAATAATGTTGGGAGGTATCTTCAATCTGCTGCCGGCCACCCTCCTTATCCTAGCTGCGATAACTCATTTCCAAACAATATTTCGCCTTAAAGTTGTCCGGCAACTCCTCTAACATTTAATAAAACAATGAATTAGAAGCTATTGGATATGGGATTGGCTTTCTCTGGGAAAAAACATAATTGGAGGCACTCATTTCCTTTAATAAGGTCAGTGCTTCCTCAATACCAGAACCGAGATGTTCGAGAGAGTGGGCATCAGAACCTACAGTAAACACTTCAACTCCCGATTTTACGGCTAACTCTAAAATCTCTTTGGTAGGGTGAAATTCTTTTAATCCTCTGCGACGGCTTGAGGTATTGATTTCTACTCCCATTCCCCTTCTACTCATTTCTGCAAGAATCGGTTCGATAACCCCACGATGCAGGGTAAAAGCTTTGGGACCTAAAAACTGACTCCCATACCTCCTATAAAGGTCAATATGGGCAATACAATCAAAAAAGCCTGTCTTTACTGCTTCCATTAATACTGTAAAATATTCTTCCCGTACGGTTTCAGTGCTCCTACTTCTAAAGTAGTAGGGGCTTTCTTTTTGCGAAGAAATCGAAATATGATCCAGACAATGAATTGCCCCTAATACAAAATCGAAGGGGTAGTCATTGACAATCCTTTCAATATAATTTTCCACACCGGGACAATATCCTATCTCTACCCCGGCCTTAATTTTGAGAACTGAATTTTTTAACTCTTCTTGAGCTTGCCAGATTTCAGTAAAGTAGTTATCCAACCAGTCCAAGTTATAAACCGACCATTTTTGCCCATTTAAGATAACAAATTTCTCTTTGCGCTCGGGATCCAATTCAACATGAGTGCAGAAACAAATCTCCGTCAGTTCCAAAGCCAATGCCTTACGGCAATAATCCTCTATCGTTGCTGGAGAGGCATCTATGGAATAATTAGGATGAACATGATAGTCAATTCTTTGATTGTGCATGATAACTACCTCCTTTAATGCCCCTGCTATTCCTCCTTTTTAATTAAATCTATCACAAAATTAGAATAAAACTCCTAGTAATACTAAACAAAAATAGGCTGCCTATTTTTAAATAAGCAGCCTCCTCTTTTATCATTAGATATTAGATATTAGATAATAAACATTAAGCTTATAAACTATACCCGCTATACCCGATAATCCCACTATTCAACAGCTTCAAACTGATCTTTGGATACCCCACAGACAGGGCAGACCCAGTCTTCCGGAATATCTTCAAACGCTGTTCCAGGCGCAACGTCAGAATCCGGATCACCTATGGCTGGATCATATTCGTACCCACAAATTAGGCAGCGATATTTTTGCACGCTTTTATCCCCCTTTCTCTTATCATTATTACTTTGTTCCTCTTTACCAGCGCTTATATGCGTTGGAGAAGCAGCAGGTGTACCCCCACGCTTCACAAAGTGATAATAAGCGTATGTCATAGGTTCTTCAGTGCTAAGCACTTGCGAATCGACAACTTCCCCAATAAAAATAGTATGGGTTTCTACATCAAGGCTGCTAATCACTTTGGCTTCAAGATACCCTATAGTGTTTTCTAATATTATTGGTGCGCCTGTTACACCTTGTTTGAAGGAAACAGATTCGAATTTATCAATCTGTCTACCAGATTTAAAACCAAAATGGCCAATGAAATTTAGGACTGTAGATTGGGGTAGGATTGAAACTGAAAATGCACCGCTGGCTTTTATGAATTCATGCGTTAGATTCGCCTTATTAATACTAATCGCCACTGTTGCCGGTTTAGAAGAAATCTGAAAAACTGTATTAGCAATTTGTCCATTTAACTTACCATTCTTCTCTGCACCAACAACATAGAGACCATAGCTAATTTTATGAAATATCTTTGTATCCACACCCATATCTCCTCTCGTGTTCCTAGTATATCTAAAGAACACCATATTTGAGTAGGAAAAGTATAAAACACCTCAGTTTTTTCAGGGGCGACGCTCATTTTTTAAGATTTTTTTATTTCCCAAAAGCATCTTTTCGGAGAAACAATTTTTTCTTCTTTTTTAAGTTTATTCATAATTTTATCTACTTCTTTTTTGTCAATACCGGTTGCCTCAGCCACATCCCCGGCGCGGACCGGTTGCTCAGCTTTTGCAAAATAGTCTAAAACTACCTCGTAATTATCCATTTCAAGTCCTCCTATCCATAATTATTATGGATTTCTCACTTTAAAAAAATCCATAATTATGAAATATTATAACACGAGACTAATGAGTTTCAAAACAATTGTTTTCTTCTGCTCATTCTCGCAAAATACGGACTTTATCTTCATATTTTGTGGATTATTGGCTAATCTCATTAGCAATTGCTAATTTTTGCTTGTAATTTTTCTGAAAAACTAAGGAACCAATAACTGCTAATACCGCAATTAAAGATAAGGGCACGCTTAAGCCACTCCAACCTCCAAAGGCAGCCACTAAGGGCCCGACAACAAGCGGACTGATAACACCTGCTACGCCATTAGAAAAATTAATAATCCCCATGATTGGACCAACTTCTTCGGGCCGTTTCGCAAAACTTGAGCCTAGCGTAAAAACAATAGGAAATGAAGACATATAGATAAAACCGGCTATCAGCAAGAAAGGAATGAGTAG
>JAAYSI010000299.1 GCA_012524045.1 Peptococcaceae bacterium
ACTAAGGAAAAGGGACATCACAACTATAAGTAAACCAAAAAGTACTATTAACTGGGTTCTTAAGCTTTTCATTATTTTAATTTCCACCTTCTTATTGTTCTCACAGACAGTATATTCGACAAAACTTGGTACTGTCAATAATCTTTCGCAAATTTGTTTTTCTGCTTGGTAATTTTTCTTGTATATCTTTATCTCTTAGTAGACTGGCCATGGGGCCCCATGGCCAGTCTACTAAGAGAGGGTCGCACATTAACCTGCTATAATACTGTTTTCTTTGTTCATTTCCTCAAGGTGTCTCATACTCATATACATTTTTGTGCCCCAGGCTTTACTGGCTACATACCGCAACCGAGCGCAGACAAGCATTAATGCTGAATGCCCATCAGGAAAAGTGCCAACTACCCTGGTTCTTCTGCGGATTTCCCGGTTTAATCTTTCGATGACGTTATTGCTGCGAAGTTTAGTCCAGTGTGCTTGTGGAAAGTCCATATATGTCAGTGTTTCGAGAATGCTGTCTTCAACTTTTTTCGCTGCTTCTTTCAGTTTCATGTCCCGAAGCTTAGCTACAACCGCTGTTGCCTTCTCTTTAGCTGCTTCTTTATCCTCCTGGGCATGGATCGCTTTTAGCATTGCCGCTACTTCTTTCATCTTGGAGCGAGGTGTTACTGAGAAGACATTCCGGTAAAAATGAACAGTACAGCGTTGGAATTTGGCTTCCGGAAATGTTTCGTTCACTGCTTCCAATAAGCCCAGACATTTATCCCCGATAAATAACTGGGTTCCGGATAAGCCACGTTCCTTTAAGCTTTTCATGAATTCCAGCCAGCTTGTTTTATCTTCCTTCATTCCTTCAGAAGCGCCTATTACTTCTCTGTAACCATCTTCATTGACAGCCATAGCAATTAGGATCGCAACGTTTTCGTATTCTCCACCCCAATTACGTTTAAGGTAAATCCCATCGAGATAGACATAGGGATATTTTCTTTGTAGAGGGCGATTGCGCCAAGTATCGATGTGGCCATAGACTTTCTGGTTTAACTTGCTGACCGTTCCGGCCGATACTTTTGTGCCCCAGAGTGCCTCAGTTATATCTTCTACTCGCCGGACTGAAACACCAGCTAAATACATTTCGATTAGAGCTTCTTCTACAGAGCTTTCACGCCGCCGGTAGCGCTCTATGATTGCAGTTTCAAAGGCGACACCTTTCAGTTTAGGCACTTTCAGCTTCACCTCTCCGGAAGTGGTCGTTAACTTCCTCTCATAGTGGCCGGAACGATATCCTTTTCGTTCTTTTGTACGTTCATACCTACCGGCATTTGTGAGCTCTGCTGCTTCCTGATCCAAAAGGTTATTTAGTGTTTCCTCCACACTTTGACGTACCAATTCTTTAAGCTCTTGCTTTATTGCTCCTTCATTTAAGTGTATAATTTTATCAGACATATTCGCAGCTCCTCCTGGTTTTGATTGGTGTGGTAACCTTATCTTACCAAGCAGTTGCGTTTATGTCTTTATTCATAAACACTTATTTATGAATTTGCGAAATTAATGATACCTTATCCAAAATTTCTCTTCTTAATTGCCACCAGCCTCCTTTACTAAAGCACTTATTATTAAATTTCAAGAAAATTGTCATATCGAAGGTCGACGAACCTAAAAGTAGTTTCTGCATTAGCAGTGCTTTTTATCCGAATATTGCTGAAAGTTTTTAGCATAGAAAAGAGATGGGAAGATGGAGATAAATAAAAACTTGCCCAAATATTATTCTCCGTACTATTTTAAAAAGTACGCATAAAATATTTGAGCAAGCTTATGATGATTAAGCAAAGCAAATTCTTAACCAGGCATTGCTTAAACAGATCTGAAATAAATGTTTGACACAAATCTAGGTTGAAAAATTACTTAGGTTATAAATACTTCTGGATTAAAAATTACTCTTTAGAGTTAACCGAAGCGCCAGAATCAATACCCTGCACATAAACATTCCTACTGGGAAGCGCAACAGTCAAACCACTTTCATCTAGGATTTGCATCACTTTTAAATTAACATCCTGCTGAACCTCAAGAAATTTTTGCCAATTAGTAGTTTTGGTAAAGAAGTAGAAAAATATTTCCAAAGCATTGTCGCCAAATCTTTCAAAATAAACAAAGATAGTCTCGGGGTGTATTTCAGGATGATTTTCAAGCATTTGGCGTAAACGCTCTACACATTTTTGCAATTGTTCCGGTGTGGCATCATAGTTAACCCCAAGTCTATAGCTGATCCTCCGTTTCCCCATCCTAGACCAGTTAGTGATAGGGTCATTACTCATCACCGAATTGGGAATGGTAACCAGTGCCTGGGCAAAAGTCCGCACCCTGGTACTTCTAAAGCCAATTTCCTCTATCGTCCCTTCGTCATTAGGCGTTTCAATCCAATCGCCAATAGCAAAAGGTCGATCGAGCATTATGGTTATACTGCCAAATAGGTTTTTGGCCGTATCTTGTGCCGCCAACGCAAAAGCAAGACCACCGAGCCCCAAGCCGGTTAAAATACCGGCAATCTCGTCAAACCATACTTGCGCGATGGTAATCGCACCTAAAGCGATAATTACCACTTTTAAAGCGTTGCTGATAAAATTTACCAGCATATCATCAAACTTACTTTCTGTGTTCTCAGTATATCTTTTGAAGAACACAGAGAACACTTCTGCTGCGCGATAGGCGAACCAAAACAGCGTAAACAGGGTCAGAGATCGAAGTATTCTGCCAACAATAAGATCTATGTTCGGAGGGAGAGCTAGAATTTTCGAGGCTGAATAAAGTCCTATCAAGACGAAAACAAATTCTACAGGTTCGCCCAGTACTTTAACGAGATGATCATCTATCCTACTGGAAGTTTTCGAAGTTACTTTTTTTAGCAAAAGGACAACAATTTTGGCGAAAAGTCTTTTCAGTAATAACGCCAACAGAACTACCAGTATCGCCCCTAAAATTCGGGACATTCTCTCGCTGTATAAGACTTGACCAAGTGAATTCTGCAAAAAGTCAATAAATACGTCCATAATTACCCTCCGAACCTCTATCTAAAACAACACATTAATTTATATTCAGACCCACCATGATCACTTACAGGAGGTTTTCCTTATGCCTAACTCTGGCGTTAACTCTCGCGTTTAGCGCTTATGCTAGCTAAATTTTAAATTGCATAACCAGTTCATTAAGACCTTGGATGGATTCCGCCTGGGCTTGAGCTATTTTTGCTACCTGTTCCATTGCCTTGGAAGTTTCGCCAATATTAGTGGCAATTTCCTGAGAATTACCGGTTGCTTCTTGAACGGATGCTGCAACAGTCTCTAAAGCTCGAGCCACTTGCTCCAATGAAGCGGTCATTTGTTCCGAAGTCGACGCAAAATCTTCCACCAATTTGCCTATAGTGTTGGCGTCACCGGCATACTGAACTCCGGTTTCCACCAGTACTTCATAATCGGGTTTAACCTTTTGGTCTATAAAATTAAGCAATTCCGTAGAATTTTGGGTTAGGTTTTCAAAAGCTTTTTGTACTTTCCCGATGATTTCCTGAATGCCAGTTACTGTCTCGGCAGACTGTTCAGCCAGCTTTCGAACTTCTTCAGCCACAACAGCAAAGCCCTTACCTTGTTCTCCCGCTCTGGCTGCCTCAATTGCCGCATTCAAAGCCAATAAATTAGTCTGTTCGGCTATAGCCGAAATTGTTTCAGCCATAGTGCCGATTTCTTGGACTACTTTCCCTTCATTAACGGCGGCAATGATTCCGACCTGTTTTTCTTCATATATGCTGTTCGCAACATCTCTGGATTCAATAGCATTCTGTTTCATCTGCTCTGCCCGGATTCCAATTTCTTTGGCAATTCTATAACCTTCATCTGCTTCTTCTGAAAGCTTGAGCGCACTTTGTTCGATTTCCGCAGTTGAAGCCATGACTTGTTCGGTGGATGCCGCGGTTTCTTCCATTCCCGTAGCTATTTCCCGAGTAGAATTATTTATGATATGTCCCTGGGCGTTGACTTGTTCGGAGGATGCTGATAATTCCTGACTGGCAGCACTCATCTCCTGCGCAGTATTTACGACCTGGCTTATTAATTTTCTCATATTAGTGGTAATGTCATTAAAAGCGCGAAGTAATACCCCGATTTCATCTTTTCTAGCTAGATCTTGCTGTTGGATAGCCTGCGAAAAATCCCCCTGAGCATATAGCTTGGCATGATCTACAGCCACTAGGATAGGACGACTAAAAATCCGGCTAAGAACAAAGCTCCAATTGATAGTAGCAGCAAAACCTATCAAGGTCAAAATGAGTGCAGCCCAAAAAACCCTGGCAAACACTTGGTCCGAATAGTTTTTTAACTCTCCGGCATTAATGATCGCCCGATCGGCCATCTCTTCCACAATCTTCAAATTATATTCTCTTTGCTCGGCTGCTAAATCACTTATCTGAACAGCCATATCATATTTGCCATCTCTGGCAGCGTCAATAGCTTGGCTGATGATATCCCGGTATTGGATAAAGCTACCTTCATATTGTACGAGCAAATTCCGTTCTTCTTCTGATAAGTTATAAGTCTTATACTTTTGAACTAACTGATTATTCTCTTCAACATAACCATTAACCCTTGTTAAATTTTCATCGATGAAAGATGCATCCTGTGTCAATTGTACTCTCCAGATAATGGTTTGGATTTCGGACGCTATTTTATTAGCATTTTTCTCTATATAATTTAACAGAACAACAGGGCCAAGACCATCCTCATGTATTGAATTTAAGTTGGTATTAATAATATTTAGTCCATAGATACCCAATGCTCCAATAACAGCAACTATTAAAGCCATAACAGAAAAACTTACTCTCATTTTATTGGCTATTTTCAGATTTACGAACCAGTTCATAAATAGTTTCATCCCGTTTCCTCCATTGCCAAATTTCTGGAAATAATGCAGATTTATAGCATAAATATATGTTCTAAGGAATAATTTGTCAATCCTTAGTAAAAAAATTTGAAAATTGTTTTAATTTTATAGTCAATTTCTCAGCTAGTCTTCTGCCCAGATTCCTTTCTTTTGCTCTCTGGCTTCTTGTTGCAGCACGGTAAATTCATCTACATATTTGACATTCGGAGGATAAGTGGCTACTTTGGCATGTCCTTGTTCAAGCAGTGTTTTGTTAAACATCTCGCCATCCACATATACATAGGCCAAAAGTCTCCCATATTGATCCCTTTCCTGGACATCAAATTCCAGGTACACTTGCTTTCCTTCCAGTTTATTTTTTGTATAAGCAGAAGCTATCGCCCGTATTCGACATTTTTTTCTTTATCCGGATGGACTGATTCCGGAGTATCTATACCGATTAAGCGGACCCGCTCTTCCGTCCCATTTAAATCCACAATTATAGTATCCCCGTCCACTACCCTGGTAACTTTATAAGGGCCCTGTAAGTTTTCCTCGTCTGTGAAGAATACATTGACTCCAAAAAAAATAAAAATAATAGCAAGAATTATTGTGTTAAATTTTTTAAAATTGAATTGGCGTTTTCTGGCCATCTTTTCCTCCTATTGCTATATTTTAGTTATTTATGATATGCTTTTTTTCAAGAATGTTTCTGAAGAAAGGGGCTACACATTTGGAAACTGCCGCTTTAATATTAGCGATTATCTTATTTATAGTCGGCCTGATAGGAACAGTTGTACCACTTTTACCGGGAGTAATCCTGATTTACGCCGGTATGCTGCTCTACGGGTTGATGACGAAATTCGCAACCTTAGATATCTATTTTTATTTGTTACAGGCCTTAGCGTTAATATTCGTCTCTTTTATTGATAATATTGCATCGGCTGCCGGGGCCAAGCGTTTCGGTGGAAGTAACCAAGCTGCTTGGGGAGCCCTAATCGGGACCATAGTCGGCCTTTTTTTCGGTCCTCTAGGCATAGTAATCTTGCCCTTTGTCGGGGCAGTCGTGGCCGAAATACTGCTAAAAAAAGCCGAGTTTCAGCAAGCTATTCGTTCCGGTTTCGGCACTATAATCGGGATCCTCGGAGGAACGGTATTAAAGCTTTTCGCCGAGATATTAATGATTGTTTATTTCTTTATGAAGATATAGTCCTAATTTTATAGAAATCATTTAAAAGAGTAGTCATCTCAGAATCTAATCTCGCCATAACCTCTGTTTTAAGAAAAACTGGAATCTGGCGGAAATAAGCTTCAGCAATCGCTCCGCTTATGCAAGCAAGGGTATCGCTATCTCCGCCGAGGGAAATGGCATTGCGAAGAGCATCCTCAAAACTCTCGGCTTCCAAAAAAGCTATGATAGCCTGGGGTACGCTACCCTGGCAGGAAACATCGAATTTATACCAGGTGCGAATACCGACTAGAGGTTCATCCAGTTTATAATCAAAGGTTCGTTCTATATATTCTTTAATTTGCTCTTTTGTTTGGCCCGATCTCGCCAAATATATTGCTGCCGCGACAGCTTGAGCCCCTTTAATTCCTTCCGGATGATTATGAGTTGCTTTAGCACTTTTTTGAGCTTCGTTGAGTACTTCTGCCAGAGTCTCAAAATACCAGCCTATGGGGCTCACTCTCATCGCTGAGCCATTACCCCAACTGTAATAAGGGGCATTGCCTTCAGCTTGAGCCCATTTGCAAAAGCTCGCACCGTAACCGGCCTGCGGGTATTTTTTATACCATTCTTTGTAGACAGTAGCATAGGACTTGCCCTTAAGCAAAGCATCAATAGTGGCGATGGTTAGGACCGTATCGTCAGTAAAGCGAGAGTCGGGCCTGATTAAATCAAAATCTTTTGTCTTAACGGGGGCAAATTCATAAACCGAACCTACAACATCCCCAATCACCGCGCCGTACATCCTATCCACCCCTTTTTTGAACACCAATGATCCTTTCAGGTTTTAGTTTGATTTCATTTAGGAGGGTAAAACCAAGAATCAACATTCCGCCAATAATTTGCTGAAGGGTTATCGCTTCATTTAAAACAGCTACGGAAATAATTACGGCTACAAGCGGATCAATATAGCTTAAAATAGCAACCTCCTGGCCTTTTAAATCTTTAAGTGCAGAAAAATACAGTACATAGGATATTCCGGTGTGCACAATACCGAGTGTCAGCAGACTTATTATCCCAATACTGTCCATCCCACCGAAATTTATTCCAGTTGTTGCCAAAGTATACGGGACAAGAATTATAATCCCAGCAAAAAACTGAATTAATGTCCGGTCAATACCGGTAACCTTTTTAATATATTTATTAAGAATTATAACAGTGGCGTATAATACCGCTGCGCCTAGCCCGAAGGCTATGCCCAAAAGATTATTGCCGGCCTGTTCGGCTCCGCTAACTCCTATTATCATAATTAGGCCGACCGAGGCCATGATAAAACATACTATTTGTTTAACTGTCAGCCTTTCTCTGAACAAAAGCGGGCAAACCGCTATAACGCTCGCCGGCGCAAAATAATAGCTTAGGGTAGCAATTGAAACCGTTGTATGGTTATAAGCCTCAAAAAGTAAAATCCAGTTAAAGCCTA
>JAAYSI010000217.1 GCA_012524045.1 Peptococcaceae bacterium
TTTATAAACCATTCTCTGATCTATCACATGCTCGGCCTCAACCAGTTGCCCTTTATCCTGGCCGGCTTTTAGCTCAATTTGAACTTTGTAGTATTCGATCTCATAACCTTCACTAAACTCAGCATAGAGCTGTTCTTTTTCATGGTCTCGCTCTATAGCTAGTACTTTGCCTCTGACGGTTTCCGGTTCAGGAATTTCTACCGATTCCGGAGGTAAAACTTCATCTTCCGCTAGTGCCGCAAAAGGCAATAAAAAAATTAGGCTTAAAGCTAAAAATAGTAAAGTTACGAAAATAGAAACATTTATTCTTTTCTTTCCGAACTCTAGTCCGATGCTTATCCCAGTCATATAATTATCCCTTCTTCACATTTTGTCAGAAATTGTCCTAACTTTTGTATTCTATAGTTGAAATATAGCAAATTCTAGACAGCTTAACAAGGGATCACATAACTTATTATTCAGCACCCAGACCGGTATTGGCTCTGACGAATAGCTCTTCAAAACGCTCCTCAGCAGTTTTTTCCTTATATAGAATACTACCAGCATAAGCCGCGAAAAAACCAAGTGGTATACTGACAATTCCAGGGTTATTTAATGGGAATAAGGCCGCTTCGGGACTCATAACTTGCGGACTTACCAGCATTAAACCGATCGATGAAAGCAAACCGACACTAATACCGGCAACTGCTCCCCCGGTGTTAAACCTCTTCCAAAATATAGAGAGCACAATGACCGGGACATTGGCACTTGAGGCTACGGCAAAAGCCAGCGCCACTAAGTGCGCAACATTCTGGCCTTTGGCGGCAAGACCCAACAATATGGAGACTATGCCCACCACTACCACAGTTCGTTTAGCCACTTTTACTTGGGTAGTTTCGTCTGTTTTGCCGCCTTTTAAAACATTCACATAAAAATCATGGGCAAAAGCACTGGAAGCTGCGAGCGTAAGGCCGGCCACCACTGCTAAAATAGTAGCAAAGGCTACCGCGCAAAGAAAAGCTAAAAATGTCTCTCCACCGAGAGTCCCAACCCCTCCGCCTAGAACCTGAGCTAAAAGCGGTGCGGCCATATTGCCGCCTGCATCGGCTGCAATCACAGTCTCTCGACCGACAAAATAAGCTGCTCCAAAACCTAGAAAAGTAGTCATAATGTAAAAAGTGCCAATCAGCCCCATAGCCCAAAGTACCGAAGTCCTGGCGGCTTTAGCCGTAGGTACGGTATAAAAACGCATTAAAATATGAGGCATCCCCGCTGTACCCAGCACCAAAGCCAAACCCAACGAGACTAGCTCTATAGGGTTTTTGTATAAAAGACCCGGTTCTAGAAAGTTTTGGCCATACTTAAACGCCAGTCCATCAAAAAAAGCCACTAAATTAAAATTAAATTCTAATAAAACTAAAAAGCTAAGCACAAAGGCCCCAAACATTAGAAGTCCGGCCTTAATAATTTGAACCCATGTTGTGGCCAACATTCCGCCAAAAGAAACATAAAGAATCATCATAGAGCCAATTAGGATAACCGAAAACTCATAAGGAATATCTAAGAGCAATTTAATTAAACTACCTGCTCCAACCATTTGAGCTAAAAGGTAAATAACGCTGATTGTGATTGTACTCAGGGCGGCAGCAGTTCTTACCGGTTTGGGTTTAAGCCTATAAGCTAAGGCGTCGGCAATGGTATATTTGCCACTGTTTCTTAACGGCTCGGCCACTATTAACAAAACTGTGATATAAGCTACCAGCCAACCAACCGAATAAAGAAATCCGTCATATCCATTTAAGGCGATAAGCCCGGCTATGCCTAAAAAAGAGGCGGCACTCATATAATCTCCGGCAATGGCAAAACCGTTTTGGATACCGCTAATACTGCGACCGGCCGCATAAAACTCCGTAGTGCTTTTTGTCCTCCGGGAGGCCCAGTAAGTTATCACAAGCGTAACTGCCACTACTAAAGCAAACATAGAAAAAGATAAAACTTTCATGTAACTCATTTTTGTTTACCCCCGTGGTCTTTTTGTCTGATTTTTTCTGCCAAAGGATCGAATTTATGACTGGCTACATAGGAATAAGCTGCTGCCACAAGCCAAGCCACAAAAAATTGCGATAACGCAAAAAGGTACGCCAAATTAATCGAGCCAATCGCTTTGGTTTTCATTATTGGCAGATAGCCCACACTTAATGGAAGGGCAAAATAATAGGAAAGAGAAAATATAAGGACCGGAACCAAAAATTTTACTTTCTGTGATATTAATTTTTTAAAGTCCTTGCTTTGACTAATTTCCTTCCACATATTAAGCACCCCTTTAACTTTTTTTGTATTATATCTACCGTTCGGACTCTTAGAAACAAAATTCAGCCGAATTGCGCCAGACCTCTATTTATCAGCAAAAAAGGAGCCTTAAAAATATAAAAGCTCCAGTTTATTAAGATAGAAACCTTTATTTAATGCAGAATCAGTCTATTTAAGCTCTTTAACTCAAAAAATTAACCATTTAAGGCCTTACCTTTGCCTTTCACCAAAGCAGTTAAGCTAATTTTAAGCAAAATATAATAATTTTATAAATATAATAGTTGTATAAATATAATAATTATATAAACGTAACTGTTATAAATAAAGTGTAGTTGTTATAAAAATTACTTCTATTGCCAAGAACAGCTATTTATAATAGAATTTACCTAGGGCTAGTCAAATAGCGACTTAAATTATTAAATTTATTAATAAGTTTAATAATTAGTTTATTAATAAAAAATTCTTTTTCTAAAAGAAAGGATGGGGTCAAATGAAAGATTTAAAAGGAACAAAAACAGAAAAAAACTTGCTTGAAGCGTTTGCCGGGGAATCCATGGCCAGAAACAAATATACCTATTTTGCTTCAACTGCTAAAAAAGAAGGTTATGAACAAATTGCAGCTATTTTCCTGGAAACCGCTGAAAATGAAAAAGAGCACGCTAAACTCTGGTTTAAAGCTTTAAACGGTATTGGTGATACCATGGAGAACTTAGTTCAAGCTGCAGCCGGTGAAAACGAAGAATGGACCGAGATGTATGCTCGTATGGCCAAAGAAGCCAAAGAAGAAGGCTTTGATGAATTAGCTGCATTATTTGAAGGAGTAGCTAAGGTAGAAAAAGAGCATGAAGAAAGATACTTAAAGTTATTGGAAAACATTAAACAAAATGAAGTATTCAGTAAAAAGGATACTATCAGCTGGAAATGCCGCAATTGCGGACACATCCATGAAGCAAGTAAGGCGCCTGAACTTTGCCCGGTCTGCGCTCACCCGCAAGCCTATTTTGAAGTTGCCGCTAAGAATTATTAATTTGTTTTGACCTGTTAATACCTCCCATCAGTAATGATGAGAGGTTTTTAAATAATGAAGGAGGGTATATCATGACTGAGCTAAGAGATTTATATAAATGCCAAATCTGTGGCAATGTTGTCGAAATCGTTCATCCCGGAGCACCTGCTTTAGTATGCTGTGGGCAACCAATGGAAAAACTAATAGTAAAAACAGAGGATAAGGGCCAAGAAAAACATGTCCCAGTTATCGAGGCAACGGAAGACGGTGTATTAGTTAAAGTTGGCAGTGTAGAGCACCCGATGGAAGAGAAGCATTACATTAAATTTATCGAGATTTTGACTGACTCCCAGGTTCTCAGAGCGGAATTGAACATCGACCAAAAACCTGAAGCCTTTTTCCAGGTAAAACCGGAAAAAGTACTAGCAGCCAGAGAATATTGCAATCTGCACGGCCTATGGCAAAAAGATATGTAAATTTTGAAATGCCGGATAACCTTTACTGTTTCAACGGAGGAAAAAATGTTTAAGCAAAAACATTTCTCGCAAAAGTTTTTCTTTTTTGGTGTACTGTTTCTTATTACCGCTTTCCTGTTAACCGGTTGTGCCGGCGTAAGAGATGGCAGCGAAGCACCGGACTTTACCCTACCCGATCTTGCCGGTAATCAGGTTAGTTTATCTGATTTCCGCGGTAAGAATGTTTATCTAAACTTTTGGGCTTCATGGTGTGAACACTGTGTTAATGAAATGCCCGACATGGAACAGGTATATCAGGACTTTCAGGATAGAGATTTGGTAGTTCTCGCAGTTAACACCGGCGAAGACAATTCTACAGTACAGCAATTTATTGAAGACACAAGCTATACATTTACTGTTTTACTGGATTCCGACTTGGATATAGCTCGCTTATACAAAACTTCGAAAATCCCCGTTTCCTTTTTTATAAATAAAGAAGGAATTGTGGTTTCGCAAAAGGAAGGCTTAATGACCAAAGCCGAAATGGCCAAGGCGATTGAGGAGTTATATCAATGAGTCAATAAGCAGATTTGAAAATATGGCCAACATAGTTTCCCTAGAAGCTTGCCCAAATACGATTAGCAATTTACAAAGGTGTATTTGGGCAAGTTTCAATATTAAATACTTCGGTTATTGGATTTTAGTCACTGAAAAAAAGACCAGAGTCTAGTATGATAGTCTAATAATGATAGTCGATAAGATTATTTTTTAAATACCGGAAACAGGAGGCTAAACCTTTGGAGAATGTTTCTTTTGCTATGGCTTTCGTGGCCGGATTGCTCTCCTTTTTATCCCCTTGCATCCTGCCTTTGATCCCAGCTTATCTTAGTTTTCTAACCGGGAGTGCCGCTAGTGCGCTAACAACTCAGGAAGCTAAAACAAACCTGATGCCCAAAGCCATAGGCTTTGTACTTGGTTTTTCTTTGATATTTATTATCATGGGTGCTTCAGCCAGCAAATTGGGTCAACTTTTTACTGAATACAAACCTGTTCTTACTAAAGTCGGGGGGCTAGTAATCATTCTGCTGGGCATCCACTTGACAGGGCTCCTTAAAATCAAATTTTTGTATCGTGAAAAAAGGCTTATTTCTTTTTCAGAAAAAAACCGAGGTCTGGGCTCAGTCTTCATTGGTATGGCCTTCGCTACCGGCTGGACTCCCTGCATCGGACCGATTTTAGCGGCAATTTTAATATATGCCGGCAGTATGGAAACTGTCTCAAGCGGGGTTTTGCTCTTAAGTTTTTATTCGTTGGGTCTTGCGCTACCCTTTTTATTAACAGCATTAGCCATTCACAAGTTTTCCCTTTATTTTCGCCGTTTTGCTAAATATCTTAACCACGTGGCCATCGGCAGCGGCTTACTGCTAATCTTGACCGGTATATTGATTTTTACCGATAAACTTACTATACTAGCGAGTTTCTAGAAAGGAGTAGCTCTATGCCAAAAAATATGCCTACCTGGCTGATTGTCGTGCTAATATTTGTCATCGGATTCCTTGCTTATGGTCTACTGACTAATTCTACTACCGAAGACCAAAAGCCACCTGCTTTTAGCGAGCAGAATGGGTCTGATGCTGCCGAAGCAAACACAACGAATAACAAAGATGTTCAAGTCGCTCCGGACTTTACGTTGACAGACTTAGACGGTAATTCAGTATCCCTTGCCGATTTTAAAGGAAAAAACATATTTTTGAACTTTTTTGCAACTTGGTGTGGACCGTGCCGAGCCGAAATGCCAGATCTCGAACAGATTTTCCAAAACTATCAAGATGATGATTTCATTGTGTTGGCAGTGAATATTGGCGAAAGTCCAAGCAAAGTTGAAGATTACATTACAGCAAATAATTTCACCTTCCCAGTACTGCTTGATCAGGAACGTACTGTGGCCAAAACCTATAAAGTCTCATCAATACCTATGTCCTTTTTTATCAATGAAGACGGAGTTATTGAATACAAACATTTAGGTCTATTAGATTATGAACAAATGACAGTCTTGGTAGACAGACTTCTGCAGTAATACATTTGCCACATTTTATTATTTTGTTATTATAGAAATGGATGTTGATTATCACTAGCACACATTTGTGGAGGTCTAAAAATGAGTTATAACTTAGACAGTATCATCGAAGGTTTGGAACATTTGAAGCAAAACTTAGAAAGTGATACCAACTATGCTGTATATTGGCTGAGCGAAACCATTGATTTTTTAAACAATGAAGATTTTATGATGGCATTATGGTCTTTTGATAACTACCAAAAGGCTTTAAACGCTATTAATACTTCTAAAATTCAACAGAGTAGCGAATTACTGCGGGAAAAATTAGCCCAAATAATGAAATGAGGTGGATTTATCCCACCTCATTTCTCTTTCTTAATGTTTACTTTTGCAAAGCCTTAGGTGTTTTGGGCTGGTACAAATAATAAGCGCAAGCAAATACGGAGCTTGCCGTTGCCAGCAATAAAAATAAAGAAGTGATTAGAGTGCAAGCAATTCTTTTCATTACCTTACTCCTCCTTCCTTCTTTTATTAAATACAGGCAGCAAGGTTAAGGACTGGTAGCCTATTCCCATAACTGCACTGGTATTTATTAACAGGTTATTGCTTAGTAAAACAATGACTAGAGTAAGTAGTACAAAAGCAAGCGAAGCTACTTTCAGCTTTTTCCTAAATGTTTCCGAGTGAATCGGCTTAGCTTCCGAATCAACCGGAGCGTATATAAAGACAATTACTAAAGAAACAACCAGAACTACAAGCAACACACTCGGACTGGTGAAACCATGAGCTATAATTTCTTTAGCGCCAACCCCTATTAAAGAATAGACAACAGCTCCAAACAATAAACATTTGGTTGGCGTGCTAAAATGAGCACCACCGGACAGTTTTCGCAAAGATCCTCCGAAAATTGTCGCTACTATAGCCGGAAACACCGAGCTAAATAAGTAAGAAATTCCAATAATAGCCATAAAACCTAATATAGTCAGGAAAAAAGTCTCTATCCCGTAAGCAACGATTTCTTTCTTTTCTTCTTCATAGTTCAAATCAGCAGTTAAATTATCGGTAAGCTTCTGACTAAATTCCGCAAGATTCATCCGTTTTGCCTCCTGCCCGTTGTGTAGTTATTTGTTTTTTACCTGTCTTTTAAAACAAAAGACCAAGTAACCAATTACAAAAAGAATAATAGTATGGATCCAGCCAACAACTATTCTTAAAAAAACATTACTATAAAAACCCACATCACGACCGTTCAACAAGATTATCAACCACAAGATAACTGTTTCGATTACGATTAAAAGAGCTTCAGTGAAAAAAGCAGCGGTTAAGGCAGTAATCATACTGACCTTTTCGATATAAACCAAAAAAATAAAAATTACAAATATTACCGCTAAGATATGAAATCCAAATCCGGCAGGAAATAATCTTAAAAGATAAGCTGTGAATGCAATACTTAGGCCTAAAATGATGATTCGTTGCCAATTAAGATTTGTGCCCGTAAACAAGTATCCTAGGACAGCTAATGCTACGCCCTCCGGAATTCCCTGTAAAATCAGAGCTAAAATCGGTATAGACATTTGTTCTCCCTCAGGCATTTCTTTTTAGTTTGCGCAGTTTATGAATTAGAAATGCTATAGCCAAAAGCAAGATTAACTGGGGTAAGCCCACTAGAGTTCGTACAACCCAATTCGAAGTTAAAACTCCCGGAGTTAACCCGAACATTGGAATAATTACCGCCAAACATAAAGTCTCAACTATAATTAGGATCAAATAGCTGACCAGACTGCCTATTATTGCCCTAATCATGTCTACTTTCAGCCATGCTACCATGAAAACAACAAGCAACCCAATCAGAATAACGGTATGGATACCGAAGGTTATAGGCAATAATCTAAGAAAATAAGTAATTGCGACGATTACCACACTTATAGGAACAATCCTTTTCCAGACTAACTCAGCCTTGACCAAAACACAGGCTAAAGTTATTATTGCAATCTGTTCCGGAATGCCCTGGAAAACAAGTGCTAAAAGGGGTATTTTCATTTTCCCTCCTTATATATCCATTAATTCTATAAATTTTCTTTTTTCCCTCTTTTATCCTATAAATTTTTGGAAAAATTTTGGATTTTTTTACTTATTTTTATTTAAATCTTCCTCTATAGCTTTTTTTAGAGGAAAACTCACATAAAAAGTAGTACCGCAATCGCCCGTTACAAAATCAAACTTAGCATTATGTCTGTTGGCTATACCGATTGATATAGCTAAGCCTAGGCCTGTTCCCGATTCTTTCGTCGTCAAGAACGGAGTCCCTATTTTATCCCTTACTTCCGGTGGTATACCCGTACCCTCGTCTTTGATGGCTAATACTACAGAATCTCCATGCAAATAAGTCTTGATTTGAACTTGGCCTCGCTCCGGAGTTGCCTCTAAGCCATTGCGAACCAAATTTAAAAGCAGCTGTCTGATTTCGGACTCGTTAAGTTCAAGCTCCGGGAGATCCCCCAAATCTAACAGCACTTCTTTATTGCAATTAAACGCATCCGCTTGGCACATCGGATAGATCCTGTTTATAATGTCATTAAGATTTAACATCTTAGTGCTATCCACATTGGCTTTCGCCAAGGATAAAAAATCTGTAATTATCGCGTTCGCCCGGTCAATTTCCGAAATCATCAGATCCATAAATTCCTTATTTTTAGCAGAGTCCGATCTAGACTGAAGTATCTGCAAAAAACCGCGAACCGTGGTAATCGGATTTCTCACTTCATGGCTGATACCTGCGGCCATCTGGCCTATCAGATTGAGTCTCTCAAGTTTTTTCATTTCATTTTCTTGATGTCTGTTTTGCGTAATATCTCTGATAAAGACCGTTACCCCGTTGGCGTAAGGATATGAGTATAGTTTGTAGATTTGTGATTTCGCTATCTCAACCTCCTCCCAAGTCATAGGTACTTTCAGTTTTACAGACTGTCGTAACTTAGCGACAGTCTGTGTAGAATTTATTTCAGGCAAAGCTTCCCATATTACTTCTCCTGTAAGTTAGTGTAAAATTACTTTGGGAAAAAACCAAAAAA
>JAAYSI010000218.1 GCA_012524045.1 Peptococcaceae bacterium
GGTTTAGTTCACGTCCTTGGCAACTTGACCGATCCGGAAAGCCTATCCATATCGATCGCCGGGGCTTTTTTAGCCACCCTTTATGGGGTATGTTTTGCTAACTTAATTTATTTGCCCATTGCCAGTAAATTAAAATTTAAAAATGAAAAAGAAGTCCAGATTATGCAAATGATTTTAGACGGGATAATCTCCATCCAAGCGGGCGAAAACCCGATTATTCTTAAAGAAAAGCTCAAAACCCATATCGGCTATATTCCTGAAGAAAAAACCCCAGAAGAATACCTGTAAAAGCGGTGATAACATGCTTAGAAGACGTTCCAATGAACAAAAACAGTCTAGCCAGGAAAGATGGTTGGTTACTTACGCCGATCTGATAACCCTATTATTAATTTTTTTCGTGGTCATGTATTCTATGAGTAAAGTCGATGCCAATAAATTTCGAGAGATAGCCGAATCGCTGAGTATCGCGCTCGGGGGCGCAACCGCTGCCCAAATCGAATTGGGCACTCATCCAAGCGGTCCTTCGTTAATTGACAGTGGAAGCCCTGAAGGGAATGCCCAAGAACAAGGCAGCCTCGCCGACCGCGCCGAAGAACTGACCATAGAAGGCATTAAAGCCAAACTTGATGAATTCGCAGCTGAAAATAGGATTCAAACCAAACTGGTATCAACCATCGAAGAGAGGGGTTTGGTCGTAAGTATTCAGGACACCCTGCTCTTTGAGCCCGGCTCGGCCGAAATGACTGCGGAAGCTCGCACTATTCTGAAAAAAATAAGCTCGGTACTTGCGGCGTCAGATAATCTAATAAGGATTGAAGGCCAAACCTGCAACCTACCTATCCATACTTCGCAATTTCCGAGCAATTGGGAGTTGTCCGTGCTCCGAGCCACCAATGTGTTACAAATAATGGTCCAGGACGGCGGAATCGAAGCCGGAAGGTTATCAGCGACCGGTTACGGCGAATATCGGCCGATAGCGGATAATCAAACCGAAGAAGGCCGCATTCATAATCGGCGGGTGGACTTAGTTGTACTGCGTTCCAAATACAAGGTGGTCGAACCGGGGCAAAAACCTTTAGAGTTCTATCACGATCAACCCTCGGCAGAATAGGCCAGCTGTTTTACCGTATCATAGAGAGCCAGAGAGGCTACTTCCAGCTTTTCCGGATTAATCAAAGAAATATCGTCTTCCGGAGTATGGTTTTTAACCAGCCAATCCTTGCTTAATACAGTAACTGCTGGTACCCCGGTGCCGTCAAAAGCCGCCTCATCACTGCGGTGGCCGTTACCGGAAACTCGGGAAACTGTCGCCCCGTATTGGGCCCAGCAAGCCCGGACAGTCTCTGTTAAAAAATTTTCCTGAGCTGCCCAACAAATGAATTCAGCCGGAGAGCCGTTTGCGACCGTATCTAAATTCAGTACCGCTTGCAGGCTGGAAAGAGGAATTCCTGAGTTTTTGACGAAATGTATAGAGCCAAGGAAGCCCATTTCTTCAGCACTCCAAAATGCCGCGATAATATTGACCTGCGGCCGGTTTCCATTATGATAATCGGCAACTAGACGACGCATAACCTCCAACACACAGCCTACGCCGGAGGCATTGTCGTTAGCCCCTGGATAGAGCTCCCCTTTATAAATTCCTAGATGATCGTAATGGGCACAAAGCATAATGCTTTTTTCCGGATTTTTTCCGGGTAATACCCCAAAAATATTGGAAGCCGGTATTTTCATCTTTTCCGTAGGGTTTGGGCGAAAAAGAGCCCGACCATTGATCAGCCTTTCCTGCATCACGGGAATGGAGAAGATTTGCCAGTACTCGTCGGCTTGCAAAGGTTCTAAATGCAGATTTCTTAATTGCTCTTCCAAATAGACGAGTGCTCTGGTTTCAGCCGCTGTCCCGGCTCTCCGACCTTGCATTTCGGGACTGCTTAAAAATTCGATATCATCGAAAGCTTTTCTTTGCAAAACCTTAGGATCAATGGCGGCAGAATTTGCACTATCGCCGTTTAAGGCCCAAGTAAGCTCGGCTGTCGGCTGGCCCAGTAATTTTTTAAGGCCCTTTTGCCAGGTTTCCGGCATTACAACCCAGGGAATTAGGGCGGCAGCCGCTCCGGTAAAAATTTTAAGAAATAAGCGACGTGATTTCATCTTACAATATCCTTTCTCGGAGGAATAGCTATGTCAATACGAGTTAACCACTCCGATCAATCACAAACTCTAAATTTGCCTAAAGCAATCAGTGCTGAGAAAAAACAGACAAATTTCAGCAATATTTTAGCACACACTGAGCAGCTTCAGCGACAAGAATTAGAAAACTTTCTAAAAAAGTTAGACAGTCAAGGCAGAAAACTGGCTGAAAGCATGTCGATTCAGGATTTAATCGATTTTAAAAACCTTATAAAACGCTTTTTAAAATCTACCCTTGGCCAAAGTCGTAGTATGCAAGAGGAAACTCTCTGGGACTTCCGCGGCCAGCCGAAAATAATGGCCAGAGTAACCAGGATTGACAAAGCACTCGAGGAACTGGCCGAACAAGTGCTATCCTCCCAGAAAGAACCCTTAGATATTTTAGCCAAAATCGACGAGATTAGAGGCCTGATTATCGATTTATTGGCCTAGGTCGCTAATATTAAAGATAGTTAATTCATATATCTCTAATATTAAGTATTACCAAATATTAAGAGATTGAATTGTTAAGCACTTGAAAGAATAATTGGATTAAACAGACTAAGCCAATTAGACTAATTAAATTAAACTCTAATCAGATAATCGTATTAATGTCATATTAATTTTAATTAATCAGGAGCTTAATTTTTACTTATTAAATAAAAAAAAGATAATAGATGGAGGAATAAAATTTGGCCTACTTTTACGGAGTTGATAGTTACGAAAAATTCGTCAAAGAGTTTCAGCGTTTAAGCGGCCTGGATCTGAACTTTTATAAAGAAAACCAGATGAAACGCCGTATTAATAGCTTTATGACTACCAGAGGGCACAGCGGTGACTACACCGGCTTTCTAAATGCCTTAAAAGTCAATAGCGAGCTGTACGACGCTTTTTTTAAGCACCTTACTATCAACGTTACCCAATTTTTCCGCGATGCCGGCTTATGGGAGACCTTCCGCGAAAAAATTTTACCCGCATTAGTCCAAAAGCGAAGTTCGCTTAAAATTTGGAGTGCGGGCTGTTCGGCCGGCCAAGAAGCTTATACCATAGCCATGATTCTGACTGAATACTTCCCTACAGTAAGGTATAGCATTTTAGGCACCGATATTGATGTTAATGTTTTAAAACGGGCTCGGGAGGGCATCTACGAGGAACGCGATTTTGCCAGTACCCCCCCATTTTTCCTAGAGAAGTATTTTACCTTAGCCGATAAAGCTAGTAAAACTTACCAAATAAAAGATTCTTTAAAAAAGAACATAACCTTTCGGGAACAGAATCTACTCACCGACCACTTTGAGTCAGGATTCGATATCATTGCCTGCCGCAATGTAGTTATCTATTTTACGGATGAGGCCAAAGATATCCTCTACCAGAAGTTCTACAATTCTCTCAACTCCGGGGGAATTCTTTTTACCGGCAGCACCGAGCACCTATTTGGTAGAGACAACCTTGGCTTTAAGCTGATAACTTCCTTTTTTTATGAAAAACAATAAAATAGCGCAGACAATAAATTTTTAAAATATTACACGCTATATTTTACAAACAACTAAACAATAAATTTTAAAATATCTGAACTATAAAATTTTACATAAAAGTGTTTAAGAAATGCCTAATTACTTCCGCTCCGCCGACAACGGCACCGAATGAACTGCCTAAGTTGGCAAAGACTACGACCAAAAGCACATGAGTCACTTTGTTCCGCCAAAAGCCTTTAAAAGTATTAATGTCATCCGATATACTTTCAAAATCCCGGACACTGGGTTTTCGAATATAGGCTTCCATTAGGCCGGCAAACCAGCCTGAAGCCAATACCGGGTTTAAGGTACTCAGCGGTGACACGAGAAAGGCCACCAGGACCGACAGAGGGTGGGCCATAGAAAGCGCAGTGGCAACAGCCGAGGATAAACCTGTCCATAAAATCCAGCTAATAATCTGGTCCAGACCCGCCTGGCGATCCACTGAAAAAGTGGAAACAATCAGGGCCAGGATTAGAATAGGAATAGACCAACCCACGATTTTCATCGCTGGAGAGGTCGGAGGAACCTGCGAGAGCTCTTTTAAATCGTGCTCCGCTTCTATCTGTTGGCTTACGCCCGGAACATGAGCAGCGCCCAGGACTGCGACCACCTTTTTCCCCGGCGCTTCTTTTATTTTTTGCGCCAGATAGCGATCTCTCTCATCCACCAAGACAGCCTTAAACTGCGGAAAACTGCTAGCCAGCTCATCCAAAGTGGCCGAGAGCATATCTTGGCTTTTCATTTTTTCCATTTCTTCTTCAGTGATTTCTTCGTCTATTAATAGGCTGAGCAACACTTGATAGAGAAGTTTGATTTTTCCCCATAGACTGACGCTACGCCAAATACGCAGCATGGTGGTCTGAATATCCCTATCTGCTAAGCAGAGCTCGGCACCTAGCTGTTCGGCAGACTTGATTCCTTGTATCATTTCCTGCCCGGGCTGAATACCAAACTGCCGAGCAAGCCTTTTTTGGTAAGAAGAAAGAATCAAGTTAACCAAAAGAAGCATGGCCTTATGCTGCTTAATAATGCTGAAAATATCAGTGTTTTTCCACTTATCTTCATCCATAATGGTTTTATAGCGAGATTCACAGAGCTCGACACAGACGCTGTCGGGCTTTTCCTGTTCTATTACTTCCGCCACTTCTTCTGCACTTTTTTTCGAGACATGAGCGGTTCCAATCAGTATTACTTCCTTATCGTCTATGACTAAACGCCGAACATTGCCCTCTGTCAAAATATCACATCCCCAAATATTTGATTAGTCAATGTCTCTAATTTTATCATATCTCGCCAGATTTGTGTTCTCTGTTTTTATCCTGCTTTTTATTTTGGCCGACCTTATTTTACCTATTGGCTGATTATTTTTTCCAACTTTTGCGCACTGTAAATTCGTAAGCAGGCGTCCACAACTTCCGGATCGTATAGAGTGCCTTTGTTTTGAACCAACTCAACCACAGCTTGATGCAAACCCGGGGCCGGGCGATAGGGTCGGTGCGTGGACATCGCCTCGATTACGTCGGCGACTGCCAGGATTCTGGCTTCTAATAAAATATCTTGTCCTTTTAAACCTTGGGGATAACCGGAACCGTCCAAGCGTTCATGGTGCTGTAAGATTATTGAAGCCACGTCATGCTTAAACGGAATATTTTTAATGATTTCATAGCCCTTAGTACAGTGGGTTTTAACTAACGCAGTTTCCAAGCCGCTCAGTTCAGCCGGCTTGGATAAAATTTCAGTCGGCAGGCTTACTTTTCCGACATCATGCAAAATTCCTGCTATATATAAAGCTTCAATTTTCTCTTCGGGCAAGCCCATTTCCTTAGCTATACTTACTGCCAGATTAGCAACTCTCTGTTGATGTCCGGCAGTGTACGAATCCCTATATTCAGTAATAGCGGCCAAAGCCTGAACAGTACCTCGCACTGTTTTCTCCAAATTGTCAATAATCTGGCGTAAGGCTTGTTCAAATTCCTTCTGTTCACTTATATCCCTGATCACGCTTACTAACAAACTTTGGTTATTGTAATTTATACCTTTAGAGCTAATATCCACATAAATTTTGCTCCCGTCTTTACGGCGATGCCAGGTTTTAAATCTGATTCCCCGTTTATTAGCTTCGGCCATTTCCTTGATAATCTTAGCTTTAGGCTCGTCGGGACGCAAATCAAATATGGTTAGATTTAGGAATTCTTCTTTGCTATAGCCATAGACCTCCAGAGCAGCAGGGTTAACATCGACAATAGTACCGTCAGGTTTTAGGAAAAAGGTCACATCTCTGAGTTGATTAAACAGGACATTATAGCGTCGTATATTATCACTAGCCAGATTTTCCTCAGTAACATCTCTAATAGATTCTATCGCCCCAATAACTTCGCCCTTTTGGTCATACAATCTAGATGCTCGGCAACTTAAAACTACTTCGCGACCATTTAAAAGGAGGTTTTTAACCTCCGCAACGTAGATATCACCTTCTTGCTCGACATTTGGATAATAAGTTTTAGCTAAATCATTGTTCAAAAATATATCAAGCAAAAGCGGCCTCTTCTTACCGTAAAAGGGTAAGGCATAGCAATAATCTCCCCGTCCCAAGATCACCGTTGCCTTTACCCCAGTCATTTCTTCCATTGCTTTATTCCAACTTATGACCCTGCCTTGTAAATCCACGGCAAATGTAGCATCGGGTAAAAAGTCCAGAAATCCCAGCATTTTTTTCTGATTCTCGACTATCGACAGAGTCTCCTTTTGCTTTTTGGCGGAGCAAACTCTGGCCAGTTCTCTCTCGACTACCGATACTAAACGCTTCAAATCTTCCTTTAAGATATAATCGCACGCTCCTACTTTCATGAGCTCCAGAGCCTGGTTTTCCGTAGTCTGATCAGCCAGAACTATTAGAGGAAGGCCAATATTTTGTTGTTTAAGTATTCGTAAAATAGTAGCGGCATTTCGAGCCGTAAGGCCACAGAAAGCTATGTCCCAGGATTCTGTAGCAGCAATAGCCCGGCCGTCAAAGCAGGTGCTAAAGGTGATTTCCGCCTTATAGCCGCCTTTGGCCAGCTCTGCCGCTAACAATTCCATGTCTTCCGCACAGCATCCAATAAGGAGTATCTTTAAAGATTTCATTGTCCTACCCCAGTTAAAAGTATTTTCGATATATAGACAGATAAATACAGGTTAACAGTTTTCAAAGATGAGCAAAATATCAGCCTCAACCGACATTTTGAAAATTTGAAAAGGTCAACCTATATCGATTTCCTAATTTTCAAAATCTTCCTAAGGATTTACAAAATTTATATGCTTACCCTTTAGAAATAAGGGGTAAAAGTTCTAGTTGCTTTGGGACATCACCTATTCAAGTTTGGTTATCTGAACCGTTTATTTTTATGCATAAAAAACCAAATTTATACTCTAATATACAATATAATACATTCGTCAACATGTATATAGGGTAATAGTCCCAGGTAAATAGTCCTAAATAGTCCCACCATTAATTACCGGAAATTCGTTCTTTACTTCGAACATGTGTTCTGGTATATTATAAGTACTCACATCGATTTTGCTTAAATAATTCAAGCAAATTGGACAGAAGGTGATTAGCCCTGGATAAACGGATTATTTTTCATGTGGATGTGAATTCAGCATACCTTTCCTGGGAAGCAGCTTACAGGCTTCAACAAGGAGCTTCTCTGGACTTGCGCACTGTCCCTTCAGCCGTAGGCGGTAATCCCGAAACTCGCCGAGGTATCATTCTCGCCAAATCGATACCGGCCAAAAAATATAAAATCCAAACCGGCGAAACCCTATTCAGTGCCAAACAAAAATGTCCCGACCTGATAATAGTTAGCCCTAATTATGATCTTTACCGCCAGTGTAGCGAATATTTGAAGAGAATTTTAACCGCTTATTCGCCATTGATTCAACAGTTTTCAGTGGATGAATTTTTTTTGGATTTCAGCGGTATGGAAAAACTTTGGGGCGACCCGCTCAGCACTGCCTATCAGTTGAAAGAAACAATCAAAGAAGAGCTCGGCTTCACAGTGAATATCGGAATTTCCAGCAATAAACTTTTGGCTAAAATGGGCTCGGAGTTGGAAAAACCGGATAAAGTCCATACCCTTTTTCCGGAAGAAATCCCGACCAAAATGTGGCCGCTGCCGGTAGAAGAACTCTTCGGTGTAGGCCGGGCTACTTCGCAGAAGCTAAGGGATCGGGGAATCAAGACTATAGGGGATCTGGCTCAAGAAGACCCCACTTACTTAAAGCGTTTTTTAAAAAGCTATGGCATTTTGCTGTGGAATTATGCTAATGGACGGGACAATTCACCGATTATAGAGAATAAAGCTATCCCGATTAAAGGCTTAGGCAATTCTACTACTATTCCCTTTGATGTCGACGACAGGCGAACAGCTCAGCTCGTTTTGCTCTCCCTCGCCGAAACGGTAGGTATGCGGCTGCGTAGAAACGGTTTTTGTGCCGGACTTGTCTCTGTCAGTATCAAAACAAGCGATTTTTTATATTTTTCTCATCAAAAAAAGCTTTATTTACCCGTAGATTGTACTTCGGCCATACACGCTACGGCCTGCGCTCTTTTAGACGAACTTTGGCACGGTCAGCCGCTAAGACATATGGGGCTCAGAGTTTCCGACTTATGTGCCAGCGATTTTTTTCAGCCCTCCTTTTTTGAACAAAGTCTGGAAAAACAAAAAAGAATCGATAAAGCTATCGATTCTATTCGCCTTAAATATGGCGCCGGGGCCGTTTTCCGTTCAGCTTTTTTGCATAGCGGCTTGAAACCTTTAAGCGGCGGAGTCATCGAATTCGAAGAATACCCGATGATGACCAGTATTTTATAAATATTTTATTTTTTAATATTAGTATTTCAAAACTTAAAGCAGGTGAAAAACATGAAAGTATATATGCGACCGATAGAATCCATCGCCTGGTTTACGCAAGACGGGATTCCGCATCCTTTAAGATATCGCATCCAGACCGAAGATCAGACTTATAAAACGGTGAAAATTTCTCGGATAATAAGCCGGGTCGAAGAAAAAATAGCCGGTAACAGGATGCTGATCTTTCGCTGTGAAGGCGAAATCAACGGTCTGTTAAAAATATTTGAATTGAAATATGAGCTTAGTACTTGCAAATGGTATCTGTATAAAATTTAAACGATTTTACTCCCATTCAATAGTTCCCGGAGGTTTCGAGGTGATATCGTAGACTACTCTGTTTACGCCCCGGACTTCGTTAACTATCCTGTTAGAGATCTTTTCTAA
>JAAYSI010000219.1 GCA_012524045.1 Peptococcaceae bacterium
ATTTTGAATTTCCCACCAGCCATTAGCCACAGCCGGCTCAGGTGCACTGGACCTATAAATAATTTCTGCACCGTTCATTGCTAATCCTCTTGCCGGTTCCGGATAATCCCCTTCCTGACAAACCATCAAACCTATCCTACCAATATCTGTATCGGCTACCGGATAGAAAGAATCCATTTTATAACCAAAAAGCTCTATCCATTTATCCCAAACGTCATGCGGAACGGTCGAATGTTCCTGACAAAAAACTTGAAGTTTGTAGCTTCGAAGAATAACTTCTCCTTTTGGATCGATCAAAAAAGCCGAGTTAAAAAATCTGCCAGGAAACTCAGGATGTTTTGCTTTAGCCTGAGCTATCAAATAAGCGTTATATTCCTTAGCCTTCTTTCCTAAGAGTTCGGTTTCCTCTCCTGGAATATCTATTGCCATGTTCTCAACGTAGTATTCATGATCCCAGTCAAATAGTTCGTCTGTAAAACCTTGCAAGGCACCTTCTGGAAGAGTAATTAGTCTTACCGGCATTTCAATCCCACTTAACCAAATTGCAGCATCAATCACGTCAGAAATATGAGCTATATTCCTCTTAATGTCTTCCTTCTTCTCGGCTCCGCGCATCGTAGGTTGTATGGCTAAAGCCATATATTGCTCGATCATAATATGATCCCCTCCCTATTTTCCTTACTTATTCAAAATATACCATGAATCAGCAAGCTCTGTCTGTTCCCTTTGTAACACTTTTTCAAATATTCGGTAAATTGGATTTGGGAATAATAATTTTTAATGTGTCTTATTTTCTAGGATGTAAGAAGAAGTATAATTAGGAAGGAACCTAAAAATCTTACTACACCATTCAACTATAAAAAAACGTCGCCACTACCAAAATAAAAGGTAGTAGCTAATCCTAATTCGCTTTGTCCATAGCATCTTTAGCCAGTTGAATGGCTTGATGAGCGTAATCAATAGCTTTACCCAGATTATTCATTGATTCGGTAGGATTATGGAAACCATAACCATTTGTCACCATTACATAATCCAGATACCACTGACCTTTACGATGCATTTCTTGAGCCTTTGCTAACAACTCCTTATCAACACCCTCGGTCTGACGAGCAAGCCCGAGTTGTTCGACCGCTTTAACCATAGCCTCTCCGGCAATATCCTGAAGTTCCTTGGTCTTATCTTGGATATCTCTAACTCTGCTTTCCAGCCAAGCGTTACCTTCCCTATGGCAAACTCCACAACTTTGTTCAATATTCTTTAGTGGGCTAGTCCAATAGTGGGAACTAACTTTTGTATTGCCGATTTTCATATAGGGCATATGGCAATCAGCACAGGCTAAGCCGGCAGATTCATGCGTGCTACCAAGGAATATCTCGTATTCAGCATGTCTGGGCTTCACTAACCCGGTGCCCGCTTCGGGATGTGTCCATTCACTGAAATCTTTCTGGTCATAGTATTCTAAAATCTGATCAGCCTTAACACCATTATCCCACGGGAATGTTACTTTTTTTGTGCCGGGCAGGAAATAATAAGTCACATGACACTGAGCACAAACTAGCGAGCGCATTTCTTGTCTCGTGGCTTTACTTATATCTTTTCCCTGTCTTTCAAACGCTTCAATCAAGGCCGGTCGAGAAATTCTTAGTTCCATGGTCTCCGGATTATGGCAGTCTAGACAACCTATCGGATGCTCCAATTGTGAATTTATCTGTTCAAAAGACATTGTATAGTACTCATCTCCGTACTTTTCAATTAGTCCGGGAATCTGAGTCGACTTACAAGTGTTACAAGATGCACCAACTTTATATCTGGAAGGATCGATCGCCCGAATATCTTCTAAGGTATATACATGTCCTCTTGGTTCGTTAAACTCATTAGCATAACCTAAGCCGGCATAAAGAACTTCCATATAGGGTTTGGTTTCAAAGTGCGAGGGCTTTTCCGTGTTCTCCTGGTTTTGTAGATAAGTTTGATAGTGCAGTGGGTAGTATTGTCCCCATACTGCCGGGTCAACCTCATTCGCATCAATTTTCCCAAGCCGCTCGACCTGTAACTCTTGGTTATTCGTGAAAAATTGATAAGCAGCTGCTCCCAGCACCGTAATAATAACAACTGCCGTTAAAATAATTACTCCTGAATATTTTTTGGGCAAATATCTTTTCACTGGCACTCATTCCTCCTTTTTATTTTAGATGCGGAGTCGATCTGTGGCAGTCAAAACAGTATTTTCCTCCGTCCTTCTCCGTATCTCCTACCAAATGCAATAAATCCTGGTGGCAACGTAAACAATTATCTTGGATAATGTCCTGACCAAGCGGACTAATTTTAATCTCGTAAGGATCCTTATCTCTAATCACACCAATTAAATCCTTGGTCCCTGTATAAGCTTTATATGTAGCTCCCGGCACCAAACTGTGCGGCACATGGCAGTCCCCACATTCTGTACCCAAACGGTGCGCTGAGTGTAAATAGCTTTCCACCTGTTCTTCCATAACGTGGCAGCTTCCGCAAAATTCAGCGCCATCAAGCCCTAATGCGGGGTGTTTAGTTAGCAGCATCAGACTAAAACCAAGCACCAGTGCTGCTGATAATAGGAGTAGCTTTTTCACGCCTTTCCATCCTCTCTTAATAATAAATACCATTCTGCTTTAAACTAGGACCAAAGTAATCTAATTAGACAAAATATCTTAAAAATCCTTTAAATCTTGTCAAATATCTATCAAATTATTTGTCTTAGGCAAATTACTGTATAGTAGTAAGGTAAAAATGAAAAGCCCTCAACAGTTGTTTCCAACTGCCAAGGGCAATCCCTTAAAATTACTGGTAATATATTATCCAAAATATCTTTTAAGAAGTCCCTCGAAGGCTTTACCATGACGAGCTTCATCTTTACACATTTCGTGAACGGTATCGTGAATAGCATCTAGATTGAGTTTTTTCGCTAGGGTAGCCAGATCCTTTTTGCCCTGAGTAGCACCGTACTCGGCTTCAGCTCTTAATTCCAGATTCTTTTTAGTATCAGCATGAACGACTTCGCCTAAGAGCTCAGCAAATTTAGCAGCATGCTCTGCCTCTTCATAAGCGAAACGTCTATAGGCTTCGGCTATTTCCGGGAAGCCTTCTCTATCAGCTTGGCGGCTCATAGCCAAGTACATACCTACTTCCGTACATTCACCGAGAAAATTTTCTCTCAAACCCTCAATAACCTCCGGATCCACACCCTGAGCAATTCCGACTCTATGTTCGTCAGCCCATTGTCTGGCTCCTTCAGTTTTTTCGCTAAATTTGGCAGCGGAGGCCTGACATTGCGGACATTTTGCAGGGACATTAGCCCCTTCATAAACATAACCACATACTGTGCAGAAGAATTTTTTCATGTTACTCTCTCCCTTTTTAAATCATCTATTTCTTAAGCGTTATTTACAATAATTATTATATTAAAATAATTCTAATTGTCAAGGGCTTTTTAGAATCTCTTTAAAAAGATATTTTTCACTATTAAGGGGCTAAAAAATAAACTTTTGCTCTAAGTTTTTAAGGTTTTTAACTAGAGTTGTAAAATTAAGAAGGAATTAAAGGTTTTTTGTTTAATTCTAATGACTATTGAGATATTATAAGGTAGTACTTCTAAAGGTGGTAATAGAGAATGTTAGAAATGCAGAATGTCGGTCTTTCTCTGGATGGAGAAAACGGAAAAGTTCAGATTCTTAATGATATCAATTTAACGTTTGAAAAAAATAAGATTTATGTAGTGACAGGACCTAATGGTGGAGGAAAGTCCTCTATTGCCAAGACAATAATGGGGATTTACCCGGCAAGCACCGGAAAGATTATCTTGGACGGCGAGGATATTACCAACAAAACTATTACGGAAAGAGCTCGTTTAGGTATCGGCTATGCCTTTCAGCAGCCCCCTCGCTTCAAAGGAATGAAAGTAAGGGATATGCTGGAGCTTGCCTCTGGTTCCAATAATAAGGCCGACCTTTGTGATCTTCTTTACGATGTGGGCTTATGTGCGCAAGATTATTTAGAGCGAGAAATTAATGCCAGTTTTTCCGGCGGCGAATTAAAAAGAATCGAAATTGCAAGTATTTTAGCTAGAAATTTAAAAGTTGCCGTTTTCGACGAACCCGAAGCCGGTATCGATTTGTGGAGCTTTCAAAAGTTAACGGAAACCTTCATAAACCTCAATCAAAAATACAATACAGCTATTGTAATTATATCCCACCAGGAAAGGATACTAAGACTAGCCGATCAAGTGGTCTTAGTTGCCGAAGGCAGAATCGAGGAAATAACAAGTAGAGAAAAATTTTTGGCAGAAATCGAACGAATCGAATCTGATTGTGAATGTAAAAACAACTGTACCATAATAGGAGGGAAAGCTGATGCTGAGTGCGATAGATAAAAGACTATTAGCGGAAATTGCTGACTTACATGAGATTCCCGCTGGAGCGTTTAACATACGCCTAAACGGTCAGGGTATCCGCCGTAACACAACCGCCAATATAGATATAGTTACCAAAACAGACAAGCCTGGAATTGATATCATCGTTAAACCCGGTACCAAAAACGAAAGTGTACATATTCCGGTTATTCTTTCCGAAGGCCTGGAAGATAAAGTATATAATACTTTTGAGATCGGCTCCGGTTCCGATGTGCTCATTATAGCCGGTTGTGGTATTCATAATCCCAGCCATAAAAAGGCCCAGCACGATGGAATTCATCAATTTTTCGTCCGTAAGGGCGCAAAAATGAAATATGTCGAAAAACATTATGGTGAAGGCCAAGGCCAAGGGGAAAGGATCTTGAATCCAAAGACCATCATCGAAATTGAAGAGGATGGAGTAGCCGAATTGGAAATGGTCCAAATAAAAGGTGTGGATCATACTATTAGGGATACTGAAGTAATATTGCATAAAAATGCCCGTTTAATTGTATCCGAAAGATTATTAACCAATTCAGCCCAAAGCGCTGAATCGAACATTATTGTAGAGCTAAAAGGCGAAGACTCCACTGCTCAAATTCTGTCCCGCTCTGTCGCTCAAGATAATTCCCGGCAAGTTTTCCATTTAATTATGCGAGGGTATACCAATTGCCGTGGCCATATTCAATGTGACTCTATTATAATGGATCAAGCACAGGTATCTTCAATTCCTGAAATTACTGCTTATCATTCCAATGCCCAACTCATTCATGAGGCTGCTATAGGTAAAATAGCCTCTGAACAGCTGGTTAAACTAATGTCGTTAGGCCTTACGGAAAAAGAAGCTGAAGATATGATTCTGCAAGGGTTCTTAAAATAGAAGATGCCTTAAATATGAGGTGACCCCCAATCATTAGATTTTCAGGTCTAACTTTGGGGGTCACCTTATTATATTTGGCTCTATAATAAATATTGGGGTAAGCAGCAGGAAAAAAATAGAGCATAAGCGAAAACCTACCGAGTAAATAAACCCACAATCATTTACAGGAGGTTTTGCTTATGCTTAATTCTAATTATATCC
>JAAYSI010000317.1 GCA_012524045.1 Peptococcaceae bacterium
TAATTCTTAAATTCCTTTTTAAATGTTTGATTTGTGGTGGGGTAAAGATACCTTTAAGGGCCACATCAAGAGGGAATTGGGGATTCTTTAGGGAGCTCTCTACTAGCCCCCAAAAAGTTAAATAATCACTAACCGAAACAATTGGCTTATCCCTTCTAGTAATAATCATTATTGCTGAATCTACCTTTGGAGGTGGAGAAAAGTTCCATTTGGCAACTTCTTTGACATATTGGAGATCAAACCACATTCTCCAGGCAACTATATATCTATATGGTATACAACCGTTAGATTATTGATCCATCCTCTGAGAACATCGCCCTATGAAAAGGTTGTTGTGGATGTCTTTTATCCTCTGTTTTATCTCACGATAATAGTCTCTTTGCTTATCATATTAATAAGAAGATTGAATCTTGGAGCTCTTGGGAGGTCCTTTCGGAACAATGGCTCATAAGATTAGCGGCAAAATCAATCTTTTCTTATTGTAAAGAACAAGCTATATCTATGGGAATATCTCCCGTAGATATAGCTTATTTAAATTTATTCTCCATCTACTATTCTTTTTTCTAAAAGTTCTTAATCAATTTTTATTGTCAGCTGTTCTCCCGTATAAACCCATTTGGGCCTTTTAGGTGAGTTGCACTTCCCTACTCCGGTAATTTTTCTAACTGCCAAAGCTAATATAAGTGATCGGGTTCATGGGTTAAATTTAGGAGCTGATGATTACGTGGTCAAACCTTTTGATACTTTGGAGTTAATAGCCCGGGTGGAGGCTGTCTTGCGCCGGACTATGAAAGGAACCCACACCTTTACAATCGATAATACCACCGTTAATCTAAACAGTCGAAAAGTTACAATTGGCGGCAAAGTTGTGGATTTAACTCCCCAAGAATTTGATCTACTGGAAGTGCTGATCCGCAATCGCAATATCGCTCTTTCCCGCGAAAGGCTACTGGAATTGGCATGGGGTTATGATTATCTCGGTGATTCAAGAACCGTGGACACCCATATTCAAAAGCTGCGTAAAAAGCTGGGCTGGGAAAACCACATTACCACTGTCTACAAATTAGGCTATAGATTGGAGGGATAGTATGAAATTTTGGCAAAAAGCCTTCTTACTTACCCTCCTCCTTTTTGTGTTGGCTTTTTATACAGGGATATTCTTCCTGGCCAACTATTCCTACAAATCCACCCTGCAAAATTATCGAGAACGCTCCTTCGGTGAACACTATTTTATAGCTTCATCTTTTTCCTCGGATTTTAGTGCTATTCTCAATCGGAATGATGACTACCAACCAGCTTTAGAGTCATTATTTACCTCTTACGAAAACTACTATAAAAATAGAAATGTATCTCTTGCCCTCCTTGATAAAGGTAAACAACTTTTGGGAGATCTGCCCCCCTCCGTAACAGAAAGTCCTGCCTTACATAACCCTCCTAGGGAAAATCCTGCCTTACAAAGTCCTTCTAGAGAACGTCGCTCTGTAATTGAGACTGTGGATGATAAAAAATTCCTATTGGTGTCAGGCAGTTTAGGGGAGAATTTACAGGATTATACCCTGATTTATGCCTACGATTTATCTGAAGTTATGGAATCTCAGACCAAATTGACCCAATTTCTCATTGGTGTCAGCTTCATAATCATTTCCCTCATGGCCCTTTTCTTATTCTTAGTATTCAAGAAATTAACCCGTCCCATTAATGAATTACAAAAGGCCACAGCACGGATTACCCTGGGAGAATATAATCATCGTGCACCAGTATATGGGCAGGACGAAATCGCCCAACTGGCCCAGTCTTTTAATGCTATGGCTCAAGAAATTGAACATAAAATCCAAGAGCTGCATCTCTCCTCGGAGCAAAAGCAGCAATTTATCGATAACTTCGCCCATGAGCTGCGTACTCCTCTTACTACCATCAAAGGCTATGCCCAATACCTGCAACAGATAGACTTAAAGGAAGATGAACGTATAGAAGCTCTCAATTTCATCCTATCTGCTGTTAACCGCATCCAAAACATGGCCAACAAACTCCTTGACCTAGCCCTCACCCGTAGCGGAGCTATCTCCATTCAAGAGATTCAAATATCCACCCTTTTTGCCAAGGTTAAAGAAACTATTAACTTGAAACTTAGTCAAAAGAATCTAAATATCATCACTGAAAACCATTTAGAAAGAATTTGGGGCGACCCATTTTTACTGGAAAGTCTTTTATGCAACTTGGTAGATAATGCCATCAACGCCAGCCCAACCGGCAGTACCATCTGGTTAAGGGCTCTGGATGAAAACTATGGGGTAATCGAAGTTAAGGATCAAGGGAAAGGAATGAGTCCAGAAGAGATCCAGCATATAACCCAGCCCTTTTATCGAGTTGATAAAGCCCGCTCTCGAGAAACAGGAGGAACAGGTATAGGCCTTGCCCTTTGCCATCAAATAGCCCAACGCCACAAAGCACTCTTGGAAATATTCTCTCAGCCTGATCAAGGTACACGGATCCGTTTACGTTTTACAACTTCCTTACAACCTGAGGATAAAACTATGACCTCCGGCAACTATGATTAACCTGCAGCGCTGCCAAGTAACTTGGAGGTGATTTTATGAAGAAAGAAAAAAACTTCTTTGGCACTATAGGTATCCTATTATTTTCAGCTATTTTAGTGATTGGGGGAGCCTTGGGAGTCTCCTCTGCCATGGCTGGTACAGCAGCCGCAGAGGAAAGGAAAATAATAACTGATGATACCCTCATCTTAGGTTCAATTATTGAACAATTGACCCGGAAGGATTTATTAGAAAATCCACCTTATATTATCATTGATGAGGGCAATTCCGGTGATAAAACCTCAGCCAAAGACATTTCTAAGGAAAAAGCTGTTTCCTATGTAGCTGATAAGATTATCCAATTGTTTGGGGATAATTTAGAAGACAGCCGTGCTTATGTCAACTTTAATAAATCCTACAGTAAAGTTATTCTCAAAGATGTATGGGTGGTGTTCTTTGACACTGCTGATGGCAATAAGCACTATTGGGGAAGTGTAGACTCTGTCACAGGTCAAGTGTATGACATTACTTTGTATGACAACTCTCAAGATCCTCTAAATTTTGGTGTTGAACCAGAAGAGATGACTCCTGAACAAATACTGGCTTTCCAAGAAGCTTCAGGTAAGCAACAAGCCCAAAAAGAAATCATCGCCCAAGACAACCGTTCTTTTATCACAGCAGCCAAAGATATTGTCAGTGCCAAACTTGCAAGTGGTCGCAATATTGTATCGGCAGAGTTTTATAGCTTCGGCAGTGTAAACAGCAGGCTTGTAGTAGTGGTTGCCCTAGCTATATCTGATGGAAGCGGCTATACAGTTCAATTAGACGGATTTACACATGAGCTAGTAGACTATCATTTTTGGCCAGAGGGAGTGAAAGAAGCTAGATGAAAAAACTAGTAAGAGAAACTAGATAATAACCAACTTAAAAATAGAAAGGGCCTCTTATTATTGGAACATACATACCGTAGAGTCCGAAATAAGAGGCCCTTTTTATTATTTACTGGTATCTAGACATACCCCACCATTTAGCAATAGTTCTTCAATGTATTCTACTTTACATTTCCAATAAGTTGGTATTCCATTGTTCCTAATCCAATTTTTTCAGCATGTCTAAGAGTTAGCCTACCTTTTTCAAAGAGCTTTTGTCCACTATTTTTCTGCACTAGATCCAAGCATGCTGTGTCTAGTGCCACAGGATCCTTACTAGCCAAAATACCAATATTACTTGTTATTGGTTTCATCGGGACACCAGAACAGTCACAATCCTTGGTAATATTGTGAACAAAGGTAATATATATAATATCTTTATCCTTTGCTGCTCCATAGGCATACTCTGCTAGTTTCTCAAGGAAATGCTCTCCTCCCCATGTGTTTACAATTGCACCCTCAGGACAAACGGCAATACACCCGGCACAACCGATACACTTACCATCATCGATTACTGCACTATCTGAAATTTGGATTGCGTTATAGTTGCATTTCTCCATACAAATACCACAGGAAATACATTTTTTAGTCCTTACTACCGGGGATATACCAGAATGCTGCTCTAGTTTTCCTGATCTTGCAGCAAAACCCATACCTAACTGTTTTAGAGCTCCCCCAAATCCGGCTTCTATATGCCCTTTAAAATGACTCAAGACAATAAATTGCTTAAACTTTCCATATCCTTTACCTATTTTGCATTTACTAATATGATCTTTATTTATTTCTATCTCATGGTAGTCTGTTCCAATATCTCCATCTGCTATTATAATGGGAATCTGGGTAAAACCATGGGACCTTGCTGTTTCAATATGAAGATCTGAGGTAGTCCTTGAGCCCCTATATAAGACATTTGTCTCGATATAAAATGGGGATACTCCCTGTTCTTTTAAATAATTGATAATTTCACTATAACATTCGGCGGGAATAAAAGTTTTATTCCCTTTTTCACCAAAGTGAACTTTGAGAGGTACCTCTTTTTCAAATCTATGTCCTGTTTCAGAGACTACTTTTTTCAATAGTACCAAGGCATCTTTCCCAATCTGGCTGTAATCAGATTGGGTATTTTTAACAAAATATACTTTACTCAAATCAACACCTACCTTCTTTGGTTTTCATATATGACTTCCTCTTATTCTTTTAATCTTTTTCGCTAAGGCGCTTTAGATCGTGAATAAGGCTTCCATAACAGGCAGAACAGGTAACCTCTAATCGTATTTGACATCTAATGGCTTTTGCTTAAGCTTATCATATTTCAAATCAAGTTTAACTATATCGCAAACAGTTTTTTATGAATTCTCTACTAAAATCAACCTAGGGCTGTAGCGAATAGATAGATCTATTTTTAAATCAAAAATTAGCTATCACTACCTGAAAACTGTGATGCCCTAATAAAATAAAAACTCCTCAAACCTAAGTCTGAGGAAACAGAATCCTATCTATTAATATTTAATAATATTTTCCTTTTAACCTTCCCAGATCAATAATGTTTTGAATAAGCCCCTTACATTTTCCACATTCTTCACCAGTTTCTTTGTCTACACCTGTCCCAGCTCCTGTTATCTCTCCAACCTTCTCTACTGTATCAGCACCATTTTTAACTGCATTTATTACTTCCTCTAGAGAAACTTCTTTACAGCCACATACAGAAGAAAGGATCCCATTTAATTCACTTTTACACCCTTCACACTCAGTACATACTCCTGCTAGTTTAGCTAATTCGTCTATAGTCCTTGCACCAGAAGTCATTGCCATTCTGATTGACAAGTAATCTACATTATTTTCTGTACAAATTACTCTATTCTTTGCCATTTAATTAGCTCTCCTTCATTTAATTTTTATTATCTTAGTATATCATTTCCTATTATTTTTTTCTAATAATATCAGCAAGCGTAGCTGTTAGAACTTTCTAAAACCGATTCTTAACTAACCACGATTTTGCAAAGTCGACCCCATCTCTAATATTAAACAAGTTACAAATAGCATTCCCAACCTTACCCTTTTTTACATTATAGTTTTCTTCGAATTTTTGCCCTATTTGTTCAAAATCATTTGAATCATAATCATAGTCTTCAAACCATTTCCACACTCTTTTACCTTTTTCCAGAATTGCAGTACCCATTCGTTTAGTAGGCATTTCTTTTATGAGTGTTTCCGCAAGATGGAAGCTGGTACAAGAATCGTATCCAACTCCCAACAAAAGAACCTTTGCTCCGAGATTGTACATTTTCCCAAGCGGAGATTTCAGCCCAAACTGTGGTGTTAAAACATGACCTTCAACAATTTCTTTGGCATATTTTCCGTTAGCTGCAAAAGATACTTGTGGATGATCTGATCTCAATGTATTAGGAAATGTTCTGAATAATTCTGCAATGCATCCCATTCCCCGTGTCGGTGTTTTATCAGGTTCAAATGCCGGCATATTTTCATATATCGTCTGAATCCAATCCTTAGGGACAGGCGGATTTCCCCATTCTACCGGATCGCTCCAATCTCCGCTATGAGCTGGCATTACTAATGTCCCATCAGGCCCCAAAACTTTCATTAATGCCATAATAGCAGCTTGCGCACCACCGCAGACCCATCCTAAACTTGACAAAGATGAGTGAACTAATAATACATTTCCTCGATTAACACCAAGCTTTATTAAATCTTGGCACATTTTATCTATTGTAATTGGTTCTTTTGTTTGAGAAATTATAGTTTCTTCATTCATATTTTATACTCCGACAATTTAATCCTATTATTAATCTTTACGAAGCATTAACATTAACTATTCTCCATGTGTAAGTACACAATAGCCCTCAGATTTTAATACTTGAATTGCTCTTTCAGCTACTTGTAAAAAACACTTTTGTGCAAAAAAGTTATATCTTCAGACTTAATCTTCTTTATTCCTATTATTAATATAAATATCTAAAGCTTTAATACCTTTTGTTAAAAACCGAAAAAGCTGAATCAAACACACAATTACCAAAACCCAAAAAAGCACCATAAAAATCTGTACTACGGTGAACCATCCAGCGCTATATGAAATAGGATCCATATCCTTCACCTCCTCCTTTCATCGTATAATCAGGTAAATTCTTTGATATGAATTTTATATTACAGCTCAGGAAAGTCATCCTCGCAAAAACTACCGGTTACATAATAGGAACCTTGGGACTTTATTAAGAGCTGTTGCTGCTCATCAAATATTTCACCTACCGCTCGCATGATTGTCCTTCCATTACTGATAACCTTACCAATTGCTGTAATTGTGCTTCCTTGAGGCACATTCTTTATATAACTAATACTCATGTCAGTAGTTACTACACGCTTTTTCAATGTTATACAGGAAAAACCCATGGCAGTATCAGTAATTGAAGAAAAAATTCCACCATGCACAGAACCGTACATATTTAAATGTTTATCAAGAACTTTTATTCGATAAATAATTTTTCCTTCTGCAATTTCAACAATTTCTAGGCCAATAAAGTTCTCGATGTTAGATTTTTTGTATCTTTCCTTTAAATAGTTTTCTAACCACAAAAGATGCTGTTTAGACATTATTAGGCCTCCGTATTTTTTATCAACAAATAATCATTTCTGTTTATTACGTGCTAACGCTCCAAATATTAGGCTAAAAATCATAGGAACTACAGCATAGCCCGCATTAACCCTTCCACCCGAAGCAATAACATAAATTATCCCACATATTGTTAGTATTCCAAAAATAATTGATAGCTTTTTAGCCAGTTTAGTTACCTCCAATCAAAGGACTTCAGTCTCAAATTAATAATACAAAGATAGCTTTCATCATTTTCAAATATTGCACAAATAACATATATGCTTGAATAAAGCTGTCTACTTAGGCAAATAATTGGTCAGTAATCCATCATTTTGGGGGAATATCTTTACGCAAAATAAAATCTGTTTGTTCTTCTTCGCCTAAGAAAAAGGAATGCTTGCCAATTAAGTAGAATCCATTATTCTTATAAAATTGAAGGGCCTTATAGTTTTTTTCCCAGACCCCTAGCCAGATGTACAATTTCATTCGCGTCAAGGCAACATCAAGTGCCTTATTTATCAATGTGCGTCCTAAGCCCTTACCTTGAAATTCTTTTGCCACATATATTCTCTCAATTTCTATAGACTCAGGGTCATGGATATCAGTTTGAGCTTGATATTCATTCAGTTTTAAGTAACCTGCCAGTTCTTCATCGATATACAGAAAATAAAATAGTGAATCACTATTCGAAAGTTCATCTTGTAATCTATTAATACTAAAAGCCTCTTCAAGATAGGCTTTCATGTTGGAAGGCGAATTCATGTGCCCAAAGGTGTCATAAAAAGTCTTAGAAGAGAATTCTCGAAGTAAAAAAAGGTCATCAAGTTTACATTCTTTGATTTCTAATTTCATTTATTTGCTCACCTTTTTCCTTAATTTCCCAATCACATGCATCTTTTCTAATTACTACCTCCAAACTCAAACTCCTTATTAGTTACTTGTCTTTCCAATACCACCATTTTAGCTCTCAGCTTCTTGATTCTGGCATATTACACAACCCCACTGACACTCTCTGACACCAATTTAGAAAATCCTCATATATTGTACTAAAAAGTAGACAAGTAATATAGGAGGAATGTTATGTTCGGCAAAAAGAATGATCAAAAGAATAATCAAAATAATGCCCAGAATAATGCACCCAATAACAATAATGCCCCCAATAATAATAACGTCGTTGTTCCGCCGATTATTATTAGTAATGGTAATGGTGGGGATGCAGCAACTCAAGGCATCAGATTTATATTTGTTCAGGATCCTACTGAAACCGATCCGACAGATCCTTTGCCAATACTTGTTACTACGGTGCCTTTTCAAACCAATGTTGGGGATAGAGTGAAGCTGGCTGCTATGGCTCAGATCAATGTTCAAACCGATGGTGATGATGGCATGGCTGCGCGCTTAACGGACCTTCAAATAGTAAGAGCAACGCAGCTTTTAGGGCAAGATACCCCGACTACTGAAACCATAGTTACAGTAAGCGTTCACGATGAAGGGCTGAATAACCCGCCCTTGGGTATTAGTTATACAAGGCTTGCTACTTTAACCTGGGTAGATACGCCTCCGGCTGGGATTACAACCTACACTTTGCGTGTATCACTAAACTCAAATACAAATATTGAACAGGTAACCTTCTCCAATCGTGCTTTAAATGCTACCATTTTCCCGATTGGCAGTAGTCTGAATTAAATAAATTAGTCGATATTATTATTACAAGCTTTATTTATTATAGAGCTTGTTTTTTTGATAACATTAGTCCTTTTTCCTTCTTTTTTCTATAAATGCACGAAGTATTTTCCATGCGGTGATGAGTATTCAATAAAACTATACTTAAATCCCCTTTCTGGGTATTTATCATTACGACCGTACCAAAAACAATTACTAAAATAATAGCAAAAAAAAATAATATTTAAAAACTAACTGCGCAATTATTTCAAACATCACCTCAAGTTGAGAATACGGATGTCTAGAATCGGCCGTTTATCGTGTGTAGAAGGATTTTTTGGACGCGATAAAATCTCTAACTACCCTGACAAATTCCTCCGGACGCTCTTTTTGGGGCCAATGTTTGCAACCTTCCATAATATACAATTGACAATTAGGTATTATCTTGCTAGCTGCGATGGCGTCTTTTAAGGGTACAGCTTTATCTTTGCTTCCATGTATCAGCAAAGTGGGCATAGATATTTCCCCCAGCCGGCTATATAAGTCGGTTTTTAGTCCCGTCTTAGTAATCTCGCTTCGTTGAAAAGAAATAAAGGGTTTTCCGGCATCTGGTTCGAGCATAGCTCTTTGAACTTCTTCTACCAAAGCTTCAGTGACTTTCGATTTATCACCGATTAAATTGTATTCCAACGACCAGCGAATAAGGGAGCGATATTTTCCGGTCCATTGGTACAGATTATCGTTAATTTTGGAACGAGTATACCAATAAGTAAGTCGATGGTAAGGCAGCTTTGGGGATATGCCCCAAGCATCAACAGGCACTAATAGTTTGATAAGCTCAGGATGATTAAGCGCCATATTCAAACAGATGCCTCCTCCTAGAGAAAGTCCTGCCAAAACCACTGGAGAACTCTCAAATGCTTCGATAATGCCTTTAACGATCTCCGTATAAAACTGCAAAGAATATTCGCCGTCGATATGATCACTAGCTCCATAGCCTGGCAAATCAGGAGCAATCACCTTATACTCTTCAGCCAACAACCTAATGACCTCAGCCCATGACATCATGGCCGAATCTACTCCGGCACCATGTAATAAAACTATCGGGGTATCGCCATTTCCGGCATAAAAGCATCGGACCTTGACTTCATTAACTAAGATTGTCTTCTCATTGATAACCATATAGCTCGCCCCTTGTCGTTTTGGTATCTACTTTTCATTTTTATCCTTCTTCTCGTCCTTTTCCGGGTACTGATTACAGCGGTCAAGGAGACAGTCCCCTTTTTCATTAGCCATCATACAATACTCATTATATTTACTACATCTGAACCAGCCATCGTCTTCCCTTACAAACGCTCTACTCATAGAACCCACCTCTTTTTGTTACTTAAGCTAATCCGCCGCTTTAAAGTTGTAAATCGGCTTAATATGATCAACGATCTCTACAGTATCCCCAATATTGCTGATAATCTCTTCAAGTGGTTTGTAAGCTAGGGGACATTCATCAAGCGTCTTTTTATTCACTGAAGTGGTATAAATCCCGGCCATGATCTCTTTATATTGAGTTAGGGTTAACAAGTTTTTAGCCTGGGTCCGGCTCATCAGGCGTCCGGCACCATGGGGTGCAGAGTAGTTCCAATCCGGGTTTCCTTTTCCCCGACAAATTAGGCTACCGTCACGCATATTAAGCGGAATCAACAGCACTTCCCCTTGTTGCGCAGAAACCGCCCCTTTGCGCAAGATCATGGCCTCAGTATCGATGTAATTATGAATCGTGGTAAACTGCTCGAGCGTTTTAAGCTTCATACCCTTGACTATTTCATTTACAATCGCTTTACGGTTGAGCTCGGCATAACGTTGTACAATCTTCATATCGTGGAGGTAATCGGCAAACAATGCGCCGGATAAATAACAAAGGGATTTGGGGATATCGGACTTAGTTTTTTTCAACGAGCTAAAGGCTTCTTGTTGATAAAGATTAGCAACCTCCAATCCTAAATGGCGGCTGCCGGAATGGACTACGAGGTAGAGATATCCTTCGCCATCCCGGTTGACTTCAATAAAATGGTTGCCCCCACCAAGCGTCCCAATACTGTGCCGTGCCCGCTCAAGATTGACTCCCGATCTACATTTGAGCTCAGTTAAATCGATATCATCGCTAAAACTGTGCACTTTCTTGCGAATACTAAACCCGGAAGGAATTTTATCATAGATCAGCTTGTCTAGTTTTTGCAGCTCAAGGTGATGGTTTTCCAGTTTGACTACTTCCATACCACACCCAATATCCACTCCTACCAGATTGGGGACAACTTTATCCTCAATGGTCATAGTGGTGCCGATGGTGCACCCCACTCCACTATGAACATCAGGCATAATTCTAATCTTACTGCCTTGGACAAATTCTTGATCGCATAAGGTCTCGATTTGGACGATCGCTCCTGGGTCAACATTTTCAGTAAAGACAACGGCTGTATTATAACGGCCCTTGATCTCCATCATGCTGGTTGTTCCTTTCTTAATGAAACCACATCCCACCTCTCATTTTTTATTAACGCAATAATAAACCTCAGAGAAAACCTCTGAGGCTCGTATATTAACTTAGCAATTCCTTTAAACTCTCCACCGCTGCTCTTCCCATCAGCTGATAGCCCTCAACTGAAGGGTGCACTCCATCGGTGTAAAGCTTCATACTCGCTCCAGCCTCAATCGCGGCCTTAAACGGCGCATAGAAATCAATAATCTTAATCCTTTTGCTATTAGCGTAACCTTGTATCCACTCGCGACAGCTCATGAGAATGTCTTCCTCTTCCCCTATTAGCGAAGGAATCGGCAGGCCGAATAGCGGAATGATGTCGTACCGACAGGCCATATCTACCATTGCCGTAAAGTTATTGCTTATCTCATGTAAAGGATAGCCGATAACAGCGTCGTTTGTACCCCCTAGTATGATAACATAAGTCGGATTTTTAGCAACGACATCCTGCTGAAAACGTCTGAGCATATCCCTGGTTAGGTCACCACAAACTCCTTGATTAATGATGTCTAAGTTTAGTTCTCGAGCTGCATGATATACCCAAGACTCCTTAGTACTATAGGGGAAGCCCTGAGTGATTGAATCGCCTAAAGCAACAATTTTCATTATCCTTACTCCCTGAAAAAATCTGCATTGACCCTGGTTAAAAAGCTCTGTAACTAGACTGAACGCTTAACCATTTTTCAGTTGTAAACTTATCAACGACCCACTGGTCATTAAAACGGCCCACTCCGGAGTACTTTTCCCCGCCGAACATAACATGAGGCTCATCGTTTATTGACTGGTCATTCACATGTATCATCCCTGTATGCACTTGCCTGGCGACCTGGATACCGTGATAGAGGTCCCGAGTAAACACACTGCCGCTTAAGCCGCATTCTGTGTCATTGGCAATGCTAATTGCTTCATCTTCATTATCGGCTTTAATGATGCAGACTGCCGGACCGAATATTTCTTCTTTTGCTGCCGGCATATCGTTGGTACAGTCAGTGAGAATCCATGGGTATATAAGATTACCTTCCCGTTTGCCCTCAAGAGCAACAGTAGCTCCGGCCGCTATAGTTTCCTTGATAAGTTTCTCTATATTATCCGCTTGGGTGCTATTAATAATAGGCCCAATAAAGGTCTCGGGCTCCGCTGGATTTCCAACCCTATAAGCACTCACAATACTTACCAATTCGCAAATAAATTCATCATAAATCTCTTTGCAGGCAATGATGCGGTTTAGAGCCATGCAGATCTGTCCCTGATGAGAGAATGCTCCGAAAGATGCTGCCTTAGCAGCTTCCTTAATATATGCATCTGGCAGAACTATCATAGCATTGTTGCCGCCAAGCTCCAACGAAACATCCTTGATTTGACCGCCTGCTATTGCGCCTACGCGTTTCCCGACCTCAGTAGAACCGGTAAAGGAAATAAGGGACGGTACAGGATGCTCAACAATATAGTTTCCTATATCGCTACCACGACCTGCGATTACATTGACAAGACCGGCAGGAAAACCGGCTTTTTCAAACATCTCCGCAATGACAAATGCTGACCCTGGCGTATCTGACGCCGGTTTAAGCACAACAGAATTACCCGTTGCTATAGCCGGCACAACTGAGCGCATTGCAAGCAGCATAGGTGCGTTCCACGGGGCGATAACGCAAATTACGCCTTTGGGTTCTTTGTAGATAAAGTTTTCTTTACCAGGTATGTTCGATGGCATTATTTTGCCGTTCATCATCAGAGGAAAAGCCATTGCCCGTTTTATAAACTCAATGCAGGCCGATACCTCGGAATCTGCTTTATTTCTGTTTGAACCACTCTCGCTAACCAAACAATCACAAGCTTCTTTACGCAACTCCTCCGCTGCCCAAATAAGCTTTTCCAGCATTACTTGTTTTTCCTTGGGCGATGTTTTTGCCCATTGTTTTTGAGCTCTTGCCGCAGCGGCATAGGCAACGTCTACGTCAGCCTTCGAGGCCGAACGATATTTGTAAAGTAGCTCACCAGTATAAGGATTACGGTTTTCGAGTAGATGAGCGCCTGTGCCTTCTCGCCACTGCCCATCAATATATTGATACTTGTATTCTTTCATCTCCCCATCCCCCTTCTTATTAAATTATATATATTATAAATTCATAAATCAAAATTTTCTTACTTTTTAATAAATCTAATTTTAAACCTATTGATTACATAGGTTCATCAAGTAGCAAGGTGATATTTCTATTTACTTTTGGAAAACACTCTTAAGGGGAGGCGCATTAAGGCAGGAAATACTACCTGCATAAGGTCATAAGCTTTTGCTTTTGCTTTGTGGTTGATGGCTACGTTCAGCTCATCCTTTGCTTCGATTTCCACTTTCTTAGCAGTTTTAGGATCTTTTTGCAAAAGATATAACTTTATTGAAGTTCCAAGATTTCCTCCAAATAAGCCTGCACCAATTCCTATACAGATATAGGGAGGGTGCGCATTATGCCTTGTGCGTCCGGTAGAAGTCTTAGCAACACAAGTCCCATAATTAAAATGGAAAGTCCAAATGCCGAAAGGAAAATATATTTTGCCAAATTTTTACGATTCATTGTTCCGGTTCCTCCTCTTCATAAATAAATATATCTTCAATACTCATCCCAAAGAATCTGGCAATCTTAAAAGCAAGTATAATTGATGGATTGTAACGCCCATTTTCCAGCGAGCTTACCGTTTGGTTTACTTTCCATATAAATTTATAATTCTTTTGTAATCAAGGAGCCTTATATTAACTAATAAAGATAAATAAAAAAAACCCTCCAGTACCGCAAAGTACCGAGAGGGCTTAACATACACCTGAAGATCAATCTTTACCCAGAATACCTTTTAAGCCGACTCCCTCCAGCAGACTCCCTTCACCCTTGCTACTTCCTCTACCCTTGCTGCTAGCCGCATAAATGCGATTAGCCAAACGGCTGAACGGAAGGGACTGAAGCCAAACTTGACCCGGTCCTCTTAAAGTGGCCAAAAACAGCCCTTCTCCGCCAAAGATGGCGCTCTTTAAGTTGCCGACAAATTCTACATCATAATTTATCCCTGGAGTCATCGCAACCAGGCAGCCCGTATCAAGTTTAAGGAGCTCACCAGCTCCAAGTTCTTTTTTAATTATGGTTCCGCCAGCATGAAGGAAGGCCAGTCCGTCACCCACCAACCGCTGCATAATAAATCCTTCGCCACCAAATAAACCTACTCCGATTTTCTTCTGGAAGGCTATCTCAATAGCAATACCTTTAGCTGCACACAAGAAAGCATCCCGTTGACAGATAAGTTCACCCTGACATTCACTTAGATCAAATTGAATAATTTTGCCAGGATAAGGAGCGGCAAAAGCCACCGCTTTTTTACCTGATCCCCGGTTGGTGAAAGTGGTCATGAAAATGCTTTCCCCTGTCAGAGCCCGCTTTCCGGCCCCCAACATCTTATCCATAAATCCTTTGCCCGCATCCCGGCCTGAACCGTCACCAAAAACCGTGTCCGACTGAATGACTCCGTCCATGTACATCATAGCTCCGGCTTCGGCTACAACGGTTTCTCCCGGATCCAGACTAATCTCCACAAACTGCATGTCATCGCCATAAATTTGAAAATCAATCTCATGGGCTTTAGCCATAATAGTACCTCCTGTTCATTTAATAATTTTTAGTTTTGTTTTCCGTGGTTTTTAATTGCCATTAACATGGCTTTAATCGCCATTATTCAGTTGCATCCCAGACAGGTTTACCTAAAAACTCCGAGAGCAAACCGACATCTTCCATTAATTTTTCTTTATTGGCATGGGATATCACCCTTACCCGCTTCCCGTTTTTCAGTACGAGGTTTAACTCATGACTATAGTAAGCTCTTTTACTTGGAACATATTTAGATAGAAGCTGAAGAGCATGTATGCTGTCTAAATCAACAATGTTTTTTGGATTATCTGGATCAGGAGATCTGTCTGCCTTCTTCCGTCCTTTTATAAACAGGTCGGTTGACTTGTCAAAAACAATAGGATCAGTTTGATAAAGCAGCAAATAAACTCCGAACAACACAAAGCCTATGCCTAGGCCAAGAGGCAAAAGGCTCATGTGACCGGAGAAAACATAAAATAGAAGAAATACTCCACTTAAAGGTAGAATGGAGAAAAGAGCTATTATTTGCCCGGTCATTTTAAAAGCCATTTTATTAGGGTTTACTCTTACCAACTTATGCGTACGAAAGCTCGCACCATCCGCCCCCGGCTTCCATTCGGTCATAAGGGCCACAGGATCAGCAAACCGGCTAGGATCAATGGGAGTAGGCTCTTTATATAAAACTCCGCCTGGCTTTATGATAGACCCCTTAAATTCGGCCATTTTCCAGCCTCCTTTCTTCAAAAAGCATTAAATTTAGTACCACAATTGTTACCAATATTTTATTGACCAGCCGCTCGGGATAATAGGCTAAATATGCTTATAATCAGTACATAAAATATTATTTTAAGATTACTATTATGTTAGTAAGCCGGTCTATAGTCTCGACACAGCTAAAAAAAAGCATAAGCGAAAACCTACCGAGTAATAAACCCAACACGATCTTCTTTATATAAAAATGCCCCCCTTACGGCAATCAGTTTTATCCTGCTTACCATAAGGAGAGCATATCAGCAATACCTCTTAAGCCCGATTTCTTCTTTTCTTATACTCTAAATGCCTCCTCCGTCCTTCTTCATAAGCCTGTTTTTGTTCTTCCGTCTCCAATAGCAAACCGGGAACTTCGGTGGGCTTTCCGTCGGAATCCAAAGCAACAAAAGTGAAGAAGGCACTCAAAGCTGTTTTGGGAGGATTCTCACAATGTAGATCCTCTACTTTCAAAGTCACTTTGATCTCCATAGAAGTTTTGCCCACATACACTAAGTGAGATTCGCAAATAACCAATTGACCAACCCTTACAGGTTCGTGAAAAATCAACTCATCTACTCTGACTGTTACCGCATTGGTCTTGGCATGGCGTCCGGCCGTAACTCCAGCACAATTATCCATTATTTTCATTACTTCTCCGCCATGAATATTTCCGGCAGGGTTGGCTTTTCCCGGTAGCATAAGCTCCGATAAAATAGTCCGAGATTCATTAATCGTTTTTAACTTTCTTGCCATTTTCCTTGTCCCGGTAAGGGCCTTTGTCGCCATCCTTTCTGTTTGATTATATCCCTAGTATTTTAAATTATATAGAGCTTTCTAATAACAAGATATAGCATAACCAGATTTACAATAATCAACAAGGGTATTCCGTATATAAACCAACGGTGCTGAGTCTTATGTCGAAATAATTGCATTCCCAGATATACTCCCAAAGCTCCTCCAACAATGCTTAAAATAAAAAAGTACTTTTCCGGCACTCGGAAATGGCTTTGCTTCGCCTTGTTTTTATCGAGTACAACCGTAACAAAAGCTATTGTATTGACTATAAGAAAATATATCCAAAGAACATCATAACTCATTTTGTTTTTATCCTTTTTGTTTTTTTCCACTTCTTCTTTTACCTCTATTAATTCGTAAAAAAAGACCTAATCCCTTTTTAAAGATCCTGCTTATTTGGATTTTTATTGTTTTTCCACCAACAATTTAATAAGGAAAAGGTACTATTGTTCACTTATACTATTGATTATCTTGAAAGCTTTTTCATTAGTATTTTTTTATATTTATTTTTTTCAAAAAGGAAAGGATGTGTAACTATCAAACATCATATTCGCAGTATACTTTCATTTTTATTTGTTGCAGTTTTAGTCATTGGTATCATTAATCCACAAGTTGTTTTTAGCAAACAAATAACTCCTGCTGAAACTAAAAATGTGCCGGAAAGAGCCGAGCTTAATCTCAAACAAGAGGATAAAGATATAAGTGACTCCAATAACATAACTAACTCTGAAGCAACAAAAGATCAGGCAGGGACTTCTCCCCCAAAAGAAACTAAAAGAATAACCGCCTCTGGCCAAAACAGTACTGGTTCCGGCTTGAACCCCTATTATTGGAGAATAAACACTTAAAACTTAAGCTTACATAGAATATGACGTTTTATCTTGAGCAGCTGCCCTTGACATGGGGCCCCTGGTGTCCGTGTTTCTTAGGGCCGGCCAGGGCCCGCTGCAGCTAATGCTTTTGCGGCCCCTTTACCAGGAATAGGTTAACACGGACACCTCTCCCCATATAAAGGGTCTTCGATGAACGGCTGCTGCTAGGCGACCATTTTCTTCCCTGTAATCTGGTTACTCATAACAGCTTCATAATATTTAGCAGGTGCCATGTACCCAATGCTGCCATGCCTGCGACGATTGTTGTAATAATCCATGTATTCACTGATGACTCTGTATGCATCTGTAAAACTGGTAAACTCATTTCTACTATAGCATTCATCTTCTAAAATAGAATGAAAGGACTCAATATAAGCGTTCATATTAGGACTTTTAACTGGGATTCTTTCGTGAGTTAATTTCCATTTCCAACATGTCTCTTCAAATATTTTAGCTGTAAACTGCGGGCCATTATCAGTTCTTATTATCGGAAGTTCCATGCCGGGCTTTAAATCACGTTTATTAAGCGAATTAATAAGTACTGCGCAGGCATCCTTAGCTGTAGCGCTTAATCCAAGGTGATAGTCAATTACTGAACGGTCAAAAACGTCTATAAGGGATAGCTGGAAGAAAAACCTGCCCATACCCTCAATGTAACCATATTTCAGATCCATTTGCCAGTGTTGGTTAGGGGCGGTTACTTTATCTCGCTTAGCCAGCTTTCTCGGCCGGTCTAGATATATTTTTCTCTGAGGACGCAATACGTTAAGTTCTTTACAGAGCCGGTATGTTTTCTTATGGTTTATGATAAGCTGGTAATCCTCTTTCAGGGTTGCGTTGATTTTTTTATAGCCGTAAGGGAAACCATCCCCGGTAACTATGTCTTTAATATATTGCTTAATTAACTCGTCAGAGATTTGCTCACCTTCTAAATTTAATGAATACTCTGATGTCTTACGCCCCGGTTTCTTTTTTGGCAATTGCTGGTCAGCGGCGATTATGGTTTCTTTGATTTTATGATAGTAAGTGGATGAAGCCAGGCCGACAGAGCTAAGGACAAGAGAAGCTTTATAGCCCTTATCTATCCACCTTTTAGCTATGGCAACTCTGTCGGCTACCGAGGGTTTTGGATGTCCCTTAACTCTCTTAAAATAGCCAACTCTAATTCTTTGTCAGCAAGAAGGCGTTTTAGCCTGTCATTTTCAGTACTAACTTCTTTAAGCTGTTTTTCAAGAGCTTTTTGACGGTCATCTTTAGCTTTAGGCATTGTCTTTACGGAGCCGTTTTTACGTTGTTTACTTAACCAAGTATGAATAGTATTAGCCGATATTTCATGCCTGCGGGCTACCAGGGCAACGTTTCCTGTTTCCTGGCACTCTTTTAAAAGTAATTCCTTGAATTCATCGCTGTATTGCTTTTTTTTCATGAAATCTACCCCCTATTACTATGTTAACGTATTAAATGTACTTTCTCCAAATCTATTAGGGGGCTATATAGTTTCCACTTTTCATCTACAAAAGCCGGTATTGCTGAAAAGAAGCCTTCCACTCCGCTCTTAGAAATACGATTTTTATCCAAATCAATACTTAACGCTTTGACCTGTTTGTCGTGCCATAGCTCCAGCACATTTCTGGTTTGAACAGATTGTTCCAAAAATTTATTAAACAAGGAATAGCACATATCGCTTGATATGTCACCTTTGCCTA
>JAAYSI010000220.1 GCA_012524045.1 Peptococcaceae bacterium
AACAGCAGATAAGACGATTGCTCAACCTTTAAAACAGCGTGAACAATTGATAAGACCTGTTGGACTGTGATTTTCATGTACTTGTTTTCAAGAAAAGAATAAATTTCTTCTCGAATAGAAAAACAGGGGGAAGTGGAAACCCTCATTGCTAAAAGTAAGAAATTTGATTCCATGTCTTTTGAGTATGTGATCGAAGATGTTTACGCTAGTGCTGAAGGTAAGGTCTGGACTAAAGGGAGTAAGTCTAAAAACGAAATAACAATGGACGGACAAACCATGATTATTATTGTTGATTTTGCAACCGACGAGGCTATCGTTTACTATCCTCAGGATAATATAGCTACTTTAGAAGATCTTGTACCTGATATGGTCGGCTGGTACGAGAATCCAACCAATTATTACGAAGATCTTGATATTGCCAATGTCAAAATGGTCGGCAGCGAAACCGTCGATGGATATAAGTGCAAAATAATGACTGTTAGCAACGATAAGGGAGAAGTAGAAAATAAGGTGTGGATTTCGGAAGAATACGGAATACCGCTACGCATAGAAGCATACTATGAGGATGGCGTGGCGGGCACATTGGAGTATAAAAATTTGAAAGTTGAGCCTGTTTCCGAGGCGGAATTTAAGCTACCGGATAATGTGGAGGTAATGGATAGGCGAGATTCTTAATTAATAGGAGCTTTTTAATATTAATTATATGCTTGGTGGGGCTTAAACTTAGGCTAAGTAGAAGGGGAGGTTTTGTTTATGAAAAGGCTATTAGTATTTGTGGTTACATTGTTATTGGTGTTTTCAATTGCAGCCTGCGGCAAGAGTGAAACAGCGGACAGTAGTCCGCAAGGTAATGAAGAGGCCATACAGGAAGAAACTGTTCAGACGGAACAACCAAGTCAACAAGAGCAGGCGGAACAATCAAAAGCTTCCGATGATACTGTTAGCGGTCAGAAAATGGTATACCAAAGCTTTGATGCTTTTAAAGATGCGAGGAAGAGATTCGAAGATTATGTAGTAGATCAAAACCATGAAATTGTCGGTCCCGGTCTTCCCACTGTCTCGGTGTTCGATGCCAATATATTTGAGTATGTTTTGCCTTTGGATTTTATAGGTAGGTCAGTGGAACTCTCCGGCAAATTTGATATCGGGCCGGAAAACCAGATGATACAGCAAGCCTGGGCGGAAGATGCTCAATTGACTTATGATGAAACCACAGGCTACCAGCTTACAGGAACCAATGCCCAGGGCAATAATCTGGAGCTTAAAGTCAAGTTTGATGCAGATACCGATTCCCTGCGCTTAGAAGTTTTCAAAGACGGCGCCCTAGATCTTCTTTTTGAATATGTAGCCATTGATGGAGGGTATGCTGCCCAATATTATTTAGAAGATACCATCGGGCATGAGAATTTTACACCTATAATGGGGTTATGCACCTATAAACTGATACTTAGCGGAAATGATGGATCCAAGGCAAGGTATGATAATGTAAATTCAGAACCGGCTTCAATTTTTGGAAGTTCTCCTGACCCAGAAACCTTTATAGATGGCGCTACCCATTGGTTTACCGTTAAAAACGGAGAGTTTTCAGGAAATATAAACAAAACGGAATTTTGATCAACTCTTAAATAAGAAATAATCGGGGAATGTAAAATTCCCGCTTTTCTTTTGGTGAGAAAATTGGATCAAAAAGAGACGGTAGATCCAAAAAGGTGAGAAAAATTGGGAGATATAATGGAAGATAAGCAGAAAAATATTATAGAATCCTTTGAAAAGCTCTTTGATCAGGAAGAACTGCTGGCCAAAGTAATTGAATACTTTCCCTACCCAATTCAGGTTTATGCTCCGGACGGAACCTCTGTGCTGGTGAATAAAGCTATGTTGGCCGAATACAATATTTCTAGACCGGAAATGATTGTCGGTAGATA
>JAAYSI010000221.1 GCA_012524045.1 Peptococcaceae bacterium
AGGTAATTATATTGTCTTTTTTCCGTCTTATAAATACTTAAAAGATGTGTATGAGGAGTTTGTTCAAGCCTATCCGCACTTAAATGTTATCGAACAACAAAGCGAGATGACGGAGCAGGACCGAGAAGACTTTCTAGATTTATTTAGCGAAAAACCGGAAAAAACTTTGGTCGCTTTCTGTGTGCTAGGTGGGATTTTTGCGGAGGGGATTGACCTTAAAGGCAGTAGGCTGATAGGGACGGTGATCGTCGGAGTAGGACTGCCTCAACTCAGTGTTCGGCAAAATATTATAAAAGACTATTTTGACGTTAAAAACAGCCAGGGTTTCCAGTATGCTTATCTTTATCCGGGTATGAATAAGGTTTTACAGGCGGCCGGCAGGGTTATCCGTAGCGAAAATGATATTGGGGCGGTGTTACTGATTGATGACAGATACAGTCAAAGTAATTATCTAAGGCTTTTACCGCGCCATTGGCTTCCTTATAAGAAGGTAAAGACTTGTGAAGCTCTGGAAAAAGTTCTAAAATCCTTTTGGGCGCTATTTATTTGTCAGTAATTTTTAGGGTGAAATTTTCTAAAATATAAAGGTTTATTGCACTTTTTGCCGAATTTAAACTTAAGATTTAGATTCAAATTGCGGAAGCAAGGAGGAGAAATATGTCAGTACAATTACTAAATACTACAGAAGAAGAAGCGGCTTTTTTAATCGAAATTGATGCCAAGACTTTTGAGAAAGCATTAATCGAGGAATATAACAAAGAAACAAAGACTCAAGAAAAAAAGCCCAATGCTGCTTTTCTCAGTAATGTAGCTATTCTAAAACAATATTCTGGTTTACAGCGCATAACAGACAAGGCTATTGGTAAGCTTATGCCTTCTTATTACCAAAATGCAATCGATCAGCTCGGGCTTCATCCTATGTCTTTTCCTAAGTTTGTGCCTCGGATGATAGAACCGGGTCAGCCCTGTGTAATTGAAGTCCAGGTTATAATCGAACCCCGGATAGAGCTTAAAAAGTATGAGGGTTTGCAGGCTGCATATACGCCGGTGGTTGTGACTGATTTGGATATAGCCAAGCAAATAAAAGGCTTACGCAAGCAACACGATAACGACGATGCCAAGCTGTTAGAAAAATACCCATTCGACACAATAGAAGCTTTACAAGAAGAGATGCGTAATTCCTTAAATTCGATGGCCGAAGAAAAAACAGCTGATAATATTAAAGACGCTGTGATAAATAAATTGATTGAAGAAAATCCGCTAGAGGTCAGAGAGGAAATTATTGAGCAACAGGTTATGGTTGAAATAAACCAACTTAGCAAACAAATGGGGCCAAAGTTTCTGGACAGCTATCTCAAATCTTCCGGAAAGACTTTGACCGAATTGAAAAAAGAGGTGCGTCCTCAAGCCGAAAAGACAGTCAAAAAGAACTTACTATTGGCTGCTGTCGCCGATAAAATAAATCCTGAAATTACCGAAGAAGAACTTAAAGAAGAGGTTATGAAGCATCCGGCTTCGTTGATGGATTTTAGTTCTGATTATGAAACTCGCCGTAAGCGGCTCGAACAAAACCCGGGTGCTCTGGAGCAGATCAAACACGCTATCCGCTTGAACAAAGCGTTGGACTATTTGGTTTCCAAAGCTGTCCTTCAGGAAAACGAGCCTCGTTCTGTTATGGACACCTTACCGGATTTTATGAAACCGGAAGAATAATTTGTACCGCTACAAGAGAGGGAGGGTACAGGTCCAATGTCTAGCTTTTATCGCTATGATACGGAAATAGGTCAAATTAGTATCGTCGAATCCCACGGAGAGATAAGCCATATTCTATTTGACAAGGATACTCCACCTGAAGGCGCAGTTGAGCAAGAAACCCCGCTTATAAAAGAAGCAGCTAAACAACTTAGAGAATATTTTGCCGGCCATCGTCATGTTTTTGACTTGCCGCTTGCTCCTAAAGGTACGAATTTTCAAAGGGCCACCTGGCAGGCCTTAACAACCATCCCGTATGGTGAGACTAGGAGCTACAAACAAATAGCTGAGCAAATCGGCAGCCCGAAAGCATGTCGGGCTGTTGGCTTAGCTAATAATCGGAATCCTATTGCCATAGTCATCCCGTGTCACCGGGTAATCGGTGCCAATGGTAAACTTGTCGGCTATGGCGGTGGTTTACCTATTAAAAAGTTCTTGTTGGAGTTAGAAGAACGATATAAATAAGCTTGCCTCTATCAAAAAGTCTAATTACATTCTCTTTTATTAATTACACTTTCTTTTTAGATGTATGCCTAACCATGATAACGGCAAAGGAAGTTAGCAACAAGCCGATGAGCAACGCCAGGATTTGAGCAATCTGCGTCAACGGCAAATACCAGGTTGAGATTTGACCGGAAGCAGATTCCAACAACAGTCCTGCGGTGAGACGGTCAAGACCCGGCAGGAAATTTAGTTGATACATGACATGGCCGGCTAAAACTAAAGGGATTAAAGCAAACATCAGTTTTATTCTGCTGTTTGCTGCTTTTGTTTTATAAGGCTTTACCAAAAACCAGGTCAATATGGCGGCAATCAATGCGCAGGCCCAATATGCGAGACTGAAATAAAGCAGCCAGGAGTTTTCCGGCCAGACAGAACGCACACTTTCAAAGTATATTACCGGTAAAAGCATTGCCAGGGATACGCCGATAAAAATAGCAAAACCCTGATTTATTCTTACCAAATGCCATACTTCCTGCGCCGGGAATCTTAAATTCAATTGGACGGAGTCATTCGGACAGTTACGGACACAATTAAAACACATTTTGCAATCCAGATTATTGTCAAGATAAGGCAGGTGCTGGAACATCGGACAACCCGCAGTTTCAGCGGTTCCTACATAGCAGTCTAAAGTTGTGCATTTATTTAAGCAGATATTCGGATCGGCACGGACCTCCAGGACCGAGCCAATTGAAGCCGTTCCAACCAAGCCCCCTAAAGGACAGAGGTTTTTACACCAGGTATGTCTGGTAAAGATCAGGCCGAATATAAGGGCGCCTGCTAAAAGCGTTAAAAGTAGCAGCCCGGTTCGGAACGGATCTTGTCGCATCCCTAGGATTATTTCCACCCAGAAAATCAGTAAAAAGAAAAAGCTTATCAACAGATAATCATATTTCTTCAGAAAAGCCGGCACAGGGCGATCCCAATGCAGATATTTCTGGAAAAAATTCATGATTGAAGAAAAAGGGCAGACCGTACACCAAATCCGACCCACCAGCGGCGAGAGAATAACCAGAGCTGGCCACCACAAACCCCAGACAAATGGCAAGATGGTCAAGGTAAGAGGTAAATCGGATCCGCCTAAAAGCAGTGAGATTAGCAGGATAAACAAAACTGCTGTTATTCCTTGGATTAGAGAAAGAAACAGTCCTTTTTGTAACAATTTTTTCAGAGGGGGCCAAGCCAATAGATTGATGGTTTTCCCCGTTTTTCTTACGGTCGGGCCAAAGAAAATGTGCTCTATACTTATGACATCGCCTTTAGTTAGAGCAAAAGCCCGTTCGATGATTTGAATTAGCTCGGTCATATTTTCTTGACGGTAATTATGGGATAATAAAAGTCTGGTCGATTCATGGTCGAGTCTTGGGACTTTGCGGTTGTGTTTGGCGGCCAGTTTTTCCAGAACGGCCTGGGCTATGGCATTGATATCCCGTTTGCGCTCACGTAGCGGTTTAATTAGATATTTTTGAGGGAAACAGTCTAAAAGCTCTGCTGTCAAACTTTTTCTTTCGGCCTCGGAATAGACTGTGCCTAGCAGCAGACATTTTGGAGCCTGTTCTTTAAGTTGTTTGGCTAAATCCCGTTGTGCTTCGGGCGGTAACAAATTTATTTCCTTAATAATTAAGGTTCCACCTTCAATCATAGTGAGCAAACTGCTGATAGAATGTCCCCATTGTTGTTCAAAAAGACCGCCTTTGATGGTCACAAATGGAGATTTTTCTCCAAATAATCTTTTGTGGATAAACCAAGCCAGCATTTGACGGCCGGTCCCATTTTCCCCGATTATCAAAAGATTCTCGGGCTTCTTGCTGATTTCTTCAATTTTAGAGTTAATGCTCATGGTTATCCCTTTACCGCCCCAGACCCCATAAAACCAGTCTTGATACTGACTAAGCTGCATTGCGGACCGCAAATACTCTTTATATTTAGCCTCAAACAGAAAATCGTTAGCCATCCGTAGGCGGCCAGATAATTTCTCAATAAGCTTCTGATTAAGATTGGGCCACCTTAAAAGCAGTAAAGCAAAATGCATCGAATCCACAACCAGAAGGCGACAATCTTCTATGCAACGAAAAGTGGAAGCGGCAGGTTGGCCGGTAAGCAAAGCTATTTCCCCAAAAGCACTACCCGCCTCGAAAACGGCAAGCTGTAGGGCTTCGACCTTTTCTTTTTCGAGCATTGATACCAGTCGGCCTTCGGCCACAACGTAGAAGTAGGGCACCTTCTGACCTTGTTTAAGAATTTCTGTCCCCTGGGTGTAGGTTTGCCATTGGAATTCCGGAGCTATTTCCCGTAATTGCTCGGGGGTAAAATCAGCAAAAAAATCAGTTTGGGCTAAATATTTTACTTTTAGCTCCTCGTCCCTATTTAAAATGTTTTCCGTTGAAAGGCTATTTCCCATCTCAGACCTCCTCCCAAAAGACGATGCTTAAATATATTCTACAGATTTTAAAATATATTGTACTATATTTCAACTTAGTAAGGGTGATTTTTTGTCCTTATTTTAGCAGTAAATTTCTGACATGTCTTAAGTCATGTCTCAATCATGTCCTAAATCAAGACGAAATCAATGGTTCATATTTTTTTTTAAGAACTTCTTTTTTCGCCAATACTTCTTAAAGCAGCCAAGGGCTAAGGTTTGTAGCGCTATCTGCAAAACATTCTATTTTGGCACATTTATTGCACTAAAAAATGCTCAAAACTTAAGAAGGGGTGCAGGGAAATTGGCGGACAGCCTTAGGGAGATAAGAGCGGATTTTATTATTAATAATACCGAAGTAGCAACCGCTGAATATGCAGAGGTGCGGGATCCGGGTAGATTGGACAGTATAGTGGGCAAAGTAGCCCTTGGTTCGGCTAAAGAAGTTGATCAAGCAGTCCGAGCTGCTCATCAGGCTTTTCAATCTTGGCGAAAATTAGATGTAGAACAAAGGATTAGTCAAGTTTTAGTTGCCGGGGAAGTTCTAAAAGAGTCGATAGCGGAGCTGGCACCGCTATTGGTTCGGGAACATGGCGGCTTGTTGCGTGAAGCCAATATGGACTTTAATGCCGCCTATGCTAATTTCAAAAACTTCTCGGCTGTAGTTGCTTCTTTCATGCAACCGGAACAAAGGGAAGATGACATAAGTTGGATTAGTATAGAGAAAAGACCTAAAGGGGTAGTCGCGGCGATAGTTCCCTGGAATATGCCGGTAGTACTTACTATGATGAAAGTCGTTCCGGCTTTGATGACCGGAAATACTATTGTGGTCAAGCCTTCGCCAAATGCGCCGCTGGCTTTAACAACTTTACTCCAAAGAATGGCCGCAGTTTTACCGGAAGGAGTTATTAATGTAGTTAACGGCGGAGCCGAGGTTGGGGAAGCTTTAACCAAACATGAGCTGGTTAGGAAGGTTGCTTTTACCGGTGGCTGTAATACGGGACGCAAAGTTTTTGTTAACTCTGCCGAAACCTTTAAAGGGGTTACGTTGGAGCTCGGAGGAAATGATCCGGCAATTATCTTAAAAGACGCTAAGCTTGAAGAGCTAATGCCCAGACTACTTAGAGGAATTTTTACCCGAACAGGACAAGTTTGTTATGCAATAAAGCGTATTTATGTAGACGAAGAGATTCTGGATACTTTTTATGAGATGTTATGTATAGAAACGGATAAATTCCGGGTTGGACACGGCCTGGATGAACGCTCCACTTTGGGGCCTGTTAATAATGCGGCCCAGTATAAATTTGTCCAGCATCTACTGGCGG
>JAAYSI010000222.1 GCA_012524045.1 Peptococcaceae bacterium
AATAGTATATTAAGGGATGTGGGATTCGAACGGGTGGAAGAGAAAATGCGACCACAGGAGCATTTTCCCACCCCGGCCTGAAAGCGAGCGAAGCGAGCGGCGGGAATCCCACCCCCTTTGCCATATTTGGCCTCGTAGCTCAGGTGGATAGAGCGGGGGTTTCCTAAACCCTGTCATGCGGGGGTTCGAGTCCTCCCGGGGCCACCATTTCTTTAAGTATGAAAAATAATATATGGGAAAACCAGATGTGACAACAATATAATGGCTTTAAAATAGGTAATATTATGAAACACGAAGACTGGATGCGCTTAGCTTTGGTACAGGCGGAAAGGGCTTATGAGCTCGACGAAGTACCGATTGGAGCGGTTCTTATTTACAACGGTCAAATCTTGGCCGCCGGTCATAATAAAAAAGAACAAACTCAAGATCCGACAGCTCACGCCGAAATAATGGTTATTAGAGAAGCAGCCGAAAAATTGGGACATTGGCGTTTGACAGATACCACTTTGTACGTCACCTTAGAGCCTTGTCCAATGTGTGCCGGAGCAATAGTTCAAGCGCGGATCAAAAATTTAGTCTTTGGAGCAAGCGATGCAAAAAGCGGAGCAGTAGAATCCGTTACTAAGATTCTAAAGCCAAATCTCTGGAATCATACAGTTAACGTGACGGCTGGGATTTTGGAGCAAGAGTGTTCCGATATATTAAAAAAGTATTTTCGCCTAAAAAGATGATAAGATGAGTTAGAAAGAAGGAGAGATGGCTGAGTTGGTCGAAGGCACCGCACTCGAAATGCGGAGTACTCGCAAGGGTACCGTGGGTTCGAATCCCACTCTCTCCGCCATTTAATTTAGGTATTTTGTTAAATACATAATGCAAAATAATATAATAGCATGTGCATAGATAAAACTTCATCGACTGGATGAAGTTTTTTATTTTATCGGACTCTAGTCGTCACTGATAGTTATTATATATAGAGATTTTCGCGAATAATAAAAAATTTTAAATGTAGCATACTATAAAAGTAAAAAATTAAGGAGGTGTTCATTTTTGGCTAAAAATAAAATGGGTAAAGCTATGAAAAACGTAAAAAAAGGTGTCGCGCAGTTTGTAGATAGTGCCAAAGAAGGTGCGGAAAAAGCTGCTGATAAGACAGCTGATTTCATTAAGGGTAGAACTAGATAGTTTTCTAGAGACCAGCCCTAAAAGTTACAAGCTTAGTTTCCAAGCAATTTATTAATATACTTGCTAAAAAAGATGCCTCAATTTGATTTGAGGCATCTTGCGCTGTATTAGGTTACAGCTTTTTTGGGTCATTGCTCAGAACAATGCTACTAGCTTTATTGTATTTCTAAGTCGTCTGGATTTTTATCTTTAGCCGGGATAGTGTCAACTTGTTCTCCAGTAGTATTGGCCTTAGCTTTTGCTCTGGCCTCTACTTCCTTTGAATTTTTGGCGAATAAACTGAATTTACTTGGCATAGCAGAACCTCCCTACATATTTGGGCTAGAAAAGAATAACTCAAGCGATCTATCTGCTTTTATTATTTCATTAAATACTAAAAAATATTCATATTTATGGAAAGTTTAATAAAAAATAACTTACTTGGTAATTTAGGATTAGCTTACTGTCTGAAAAGGTTTAAGTTGACCAAAATATGGAAATAATAAAAAGCAAGAAATAAGAAATAGGTATTAGGGAGGAAAAGAAAATGGTCCCGGTTAAGGGGATAAAGCTTGATATACCGTCAGCTCTGCTTCCATTAATTCTAATTTTACAAATTACTTTGTTAATTTTTACACTAATAAACTATGACTTTTCCGTAAGATCTATCCAGGAATTTAAGTCCAGTACAGTTAAGTCCAATACAGTTTACCTAAAAAGTGAGGGCACTCTGCCCAAGCTAAATGATTTTTCTGAAATCCGTAATTATAAAAACTATTTAAGTGACCAGAAAAAAGCTATGCTTAAAATTGATGAAGAAAATAAGAACTACAAAAATAAAAAATTACAGTTGTTAGCTGAAAGATATCAAGCAGATCCCAAATATTTGGATTTTATTGTAAAGGTTGAAAAAACGTTTAAGCTTGAGCCTTGTGAATTGCTTGCTTTAATTGCGCAAGAGTCTGGATTTAAGCCCCAAACTCGAATGGACGGTGGTTCTTTATCCTACAGTACTACGCAGATGAAATTGGCTACCGCTCAAACAGCTTATATGGCAATAACGGAATATTATAAAATGAACATAGTTCCTCCTACCCATGAGTTGTTACAGAATAATCAGTACTATGCAACTTTTTTAGCCGGAGGCTATCTACGTTACCTGTATGATGTGTATAAAAATAAGGAAGAAGCTTATACCGCCTATAATTGGGGGATAGGAGGAAGAATGGTCTTTTACCAAAAAAACGGACATTTTAGGTCTGCCTATGCGCTGAAGTTAAGCAATCTAAGAGATGAATTTAGACATTTTGTCGGTAAAGACTATGCTCTAATCGGAAATAGCGATGTATGAATATATGAATATATAAATATATGAATAATATTTTAGTACATTGTCATTCTACTAGGATGGCAATACTTTTTCTTTAAATGAATGAAAAAAGAATTTTTTGCTTTAAAAATAAGTTATAATAATTAAAAAGGAGGTTTTTGAACATAGGCTAAGGGAGGGAGGTAGGAAAGAAAGATGAAAAGACAAGAAGAAAGAGAACAACTAAAAGCCGAGATAAAAGAAGTATTTAGTTTTATGTCTGAGTTATCACCGGAGCAACAAGACGTCTTTTTGGACCACACTGTTTTAGAATTTGTAGCGGCGGATACAGTACTTGCCGAAAAGATTGGTAACTGTCCCGGCTTAGCGCTTATTTTATCAGGAGAGCTTAGAGTCTCCAGAATATCCGGTGACGGTAGAGAGGTGACCCTCTATAGAATTGGCAAAGGAAGGACTTGCCCGTTGTCGGCAATTTGTATATTAGGTGGCAATATTGGATACGCAGCAAAGGTAATTGCTTCAGTAGACACTAAATTGCTTTGGTTATCGAAAGACTATGTTAATAGATCCATGTTTTTATGTGAGCCATTTTGGAGATTCTTATTTAATTGTATGACAAATAGATTGCTTGAAGCAATGGATATTGTCGATGATATTGCCTTTGTTCCTATCCGTAAAAGACTTGCTCAGCTTCTTTTAACTTCAAGTAATAGGGGTAAACAAGCTGTCTACGCCACTCATGAAGCCTTGGCCAAAGAAATTGGAACAGCACGAGAAGTGATTAGCCGGGAACTGAAAAACCTTGAACGTTCAGATGCGGTTATACTATCACGGGGAAAAATTAATGTGAAGGATCCTGCTCAATTGGAAATAATTGCGAATAGTCGTTATTAAGCGTTATATGGCTAAAATTAATAGTTTATTTTAAGAGGAAAATTACGTAGGGTTTTTAATGATAGAAAACCCTACTTTTTTATTATCAGCAGTCTTAAATTGTACTTTTGTTACAGAACCTTCTTTCACAAAGTGCTAAGATAAAAATACCAATTTATTGTTAAAAAATTCACTTGATACTTATAGCGCTATAAGATATATCGACTAAAGGAGGGATAAGGGTTGAAGGCAAGGCATATGCTAAAAGTTTTCTTAGCTTTTCTGGTGACGATAGTACTCTTAGCAGGGTGCACTTCGGTCGCTATGGTCAATGTTCCTACAGATAGCCCTGCTGAACCAGCCGACAGGTTTGAATTAGTACGCCAAGCTGCGGCTGAATATTTGGAGCAAGATATACCTGAAGCGATAAGTCCGGAAGTACTTTACCAAGAATACGTCCAGGCTAAAAACCCACAGTGTGTATTGGTTGATATTAGAGCCAATGAGGACTTTGTCGCAAACAATATTCGAGGCTCAATCAATATTCCGTATGCTCAGACCATGGATTTACCCAAATTAGAAAACCTACCTAAAGAGAAAACATTAGTCGTGATTGATTATAACGGGCACTGGGCGGCACAAACTGCTGCTTCTTGGAATATGCTCGGTTTTAAGGCTATACCGCTTAAGTACGGCTTGCAGAGTTGGACGGAGGATCCTTTGCCGTTGGGCTATGATCTATTTCCTACAGAGCCATTGAATTATCCGCTGGTCACAACCGAAAGCAGCTTTAGTGAATATGGTCTGCCGGAGTTAATGATGACGGAAAGCAAAGCCGAGAGTGTATTAAGGATCTATACTAAAGCTTATCTGGATCGTAACTATAAAGGATATATTGAAGCACCCGATTTGTATGAGGAAATGCAAAATAATTTTTCTGAGCTTTATTTAGTAGATGTTCGGAAGAAAGAACATTACAAATCCGGGCACTTAAAAGGAGCAATTAATATTCCTCTTTCTCAATTGGCTGAAACAGAAATGCTTAAAAAACTTCCTCAAGATAAAAAAATTGTGTTGATCGGTTATGACGGTATGGAGGCCAGCCAAGGGGCCAGAATTTTGGTAACCCTGGGCTATAATGCTGTTGCTCTAAAATATGGACTGGCTTATTGGAATAGTAATCAGGATCTTACAGCGGTCGAAGCTATCCACAGCCTTGTCCAAGATTATTTTGAATTAACTCCGCTTAACTATACCCAGCCAAGTTCCGGTCCGGCCGGTTGCGGTTGATGGGGAATAAGAGGGGGACTGAATTATGGAAAAAATTTCTAGACGTTCATTTTTAAAAATAGCGGGTGCCACTGGTTTGGCCGCTACAATACCAGTAACTTTAAAAATGGACTTTCAGGCTTTTGCTCAGAGTGTTCAAGACGCAGAGGTTACACGGGTTCCTTCTTTGTGTAATGGATGTTCCAGTTACTGTGGCGTGTGGGTTTATGTAAAAAACGGTCGTTTATGGAAAGTGGAAGGCAACGAAACCCATATGAAAAATAGAGGTAAACTCTGTGCCAGAGGGCATGGTATTGCCTATAACGTTTATGATCCGGGCAGGGTAACCCAACCGATGAAAAGAGTGGCAGAAGATAAGTTTGAGCCGATTTCCTGGGAACAGGCTTTTCAGGAAATAGGAACAAAATTGAAGCAGATAGTTGAAGAGCACGGCGGAGATAAAGTGCTTTGGGCCTGTCATGGTGGTAAAGAAACTTATGCCCAAAAATTTCTCGATGTAATCGGCTCTGACAATTATATAACCCACTACGCTTCCTGTTTTACCGCTAAAACAAATATCTGGGACAAAATGTGCGGTGGTATGTATAACCCCGACTTCGATAACGCCAAATATATGTTATTCGTCGGCAGAAACTACGCAGGTGGGATAATCCCTGCCGCAATGCAAAGAATCACTACGGCCAAGGAGAGCGGCTCGAAAATTGTGGTCGTGGATCCTAGATTCTGCGAACTGGCGACCATTGCCGACGAATGGATTCCTATCAGACCGGGTACGGATTTGGCACTTTTCCTAGGTATTGCCCACACTCTGATTACGGAAAATCTGTATAATCGTGAGTTTATTGCTAACTTTACTTACGGTTTTGATGAATTTTGGATGTATAATCAGGATTTTAGTGCGGAAAAAGCAGCCGAAATTACCGGGATTCCGGCGGAGAAAATTAAAGAAATAGCCCGTGAACTGGCTTTGAATGCCCCACAGGCTTTTCTTGATCCCGGTTACCATGGCTTGCATGCCCACTATAGGAATTCCAACGAAACAGCAATGCTGAATGTTATTATAAACGCTTTGCTGGGTAACTTTTTCCAAAAAGGAGGCTTGTTCCCGGCAGCGACTACCTCTTTCGGTCAACCGGAAGAAACCTATTTTGGCAGTAAGGCAGAGAAAGGACCAAGAGCCGACGGAGCCGGTGTAGCCGGAGAATATCCGTTGGTTGAACCCGGCAGAGGAATCTGCCAGAGAATACCTGACATGATCGAAAAAGGCCGGGTTAAAGCAGTGTTTATCTATTCCTATAATCCGCTGCGTTCGTCACCTGATCCGGAGTACCAGAAAAAAATAAAAAATGCTGACTTGGTTGTCAGTATTCCTGTGGATTGGAATGAAACATCTTTTTACACAGCTGATTACATTTTGCCCGAATCGCATTACCTGGAAAGAACCGAACATCCTAAGGTGATAAATGGAAATATATATTGGCCTGCAGCCCAAGTGGCAGCACGCTTTAAAGCTCTGGAAGCAGGCAGCGGTAATCTTGATTTATTAGACATAATGAAAGGGATAACTAGTGCCTATGGCCTGGAAAATCTCTATGGCTTTACGAAAGAAGAAGAACTCAAAGCAGCCTTAGGACCTTTGGGACTAACTCCGGAGGAATTGAAAGAAAAAGGTGTAATCGAACTACGTCAATCCGTTTTGCCGAAGACCACGGACATTGCTTTTAATACTTTCACCTCTAAAATCGAGTTTTCGCTAGGGTCCTGGAGGAAAGAAGGCTACCTTGGCGTACCTACTTGGGTTCCTCCGTTGGTTGAGCCTAAAGAAAAAAATGAATTTCGCCTTATTCACGGCAAACAACCTTGGCATTCCCATATTATGACCACAAATAATCCCTACTTGATGGCCATTACCGCAGAAAAAAAAGGAACTTATATGTGGATGAATGCCGAAAGGGCTGCTGAACTCGGTATTGCCGATGGTGATACGGTCGCTGTAAGCAGTGAGATAACAACGAAAGAAGTACAGGTTAAAGTAACTCAAGGACTTCATCCGGAATGCGTGTGGCTCCCCTCCACTTACGGAACTTTCTCCCCCAAATTGACAAATGGATACGGTAAGGGTGTCAACTACAATGATTTTATTCCAGCCAGAGTCGATTCGAAGACCGGACATGTCATGGGTCAGGAATGTATTGTCAAAATAACCAAAGGAGGTAGGTAGGATGGCCAGGTATGCAATGTTTATCGATCAAAACAAGTGCACCGGTTGCAACGCTTGCCGGGTTGCTTGCCAGATGCAATGGGGATTACCTCCCACTTTGAACTATAACTGGCTGGAAGAATGCGTCGAAGGCCAATATCCTCATCTAACAAGGCTTATTACCCCAGTTCAGTGCCAACACTGCGATAATCCGCCTTGCGAAGAAGTTTGTCCGACAAAGGCGACTTACCGTACCGAAGAAGGAGTAGTACTGATAGATTCTAAGAAATGTATAGGCTGTAAATATTGTATGGTGGCCTGTCCCTATAACGCACGGATGATCAATGAAAACGGGGTCCCGGAGAAGTGTCGTTTTTGTTATGAGTATGTCCGAAATGGGGAAACGCCGGTCTGTGTGTCTACTTGTATGTGCAATGTTAGGGTATTTGGCGATTTGGACGACCCTTCAAGTCCTATCCACGCTGCTTTGGCCGATCAAGAATTAGAACAATTGCTCCCAGCAATGGAAACCAATCCTCGGATCTTCTATGCGAAGAAAAGGAGGTAAAGGAGGATGACAATGAAGGGAAATAAATGGAATTACTTAGGATTTCTATTCATTGGCCTGGCTGTTTTAGCTGCATTGAATAAGTATCTTATCAGCGGCGAACATGCCTTTGGCGCAAGTCCGGCTGTTCCTTGGGGGTCGCTCATTGCCGGTTACGTGTTTTTTGCAGCAGCGGCTACCTGCACAGGGTTGGTATCCTCTTTAGGGCATGTCTTTAGAGTTAAAAAATATGAGATTCTCG
>JAAYSI010000223.1 GCA_012524045.1 Peptococcaceae bacterium
TAAAGAAGATTTTTTGGAACATATGGCCGAAGTCATTAACGTCTTAAAAAATACACGGCCTACTGCAGTCAATCTTTTCTGGGCCTTAAGAAAGATGGAGGATAAGCTCAGGGAAAATCAAAATTTAGATCTTGATAAAATCAGAGAAATGCTAATTGCTGAAGCCAATAATATCGCTGAAGACGATCGGCGAATGAATAGACTGATAGGTCAATACGGTAATACTATAGTTTCAGAAAATGCTCAAATCCTAACCCATTGCAACACAGGTGCCCTGGCGACAGTTGAATACGGAACAGCATTGGGGGTTATCAGGGCTGCCCACGAATCCGGCAAAAAGATTCATGTGTATGTCGATGAGACCAGGCCCTTTTTCCAAGGGGCTAGGCTTACCAGTTGGGAGCTACTACAGGAACAAATCCCTCATACTCTAATAACCGACAGCACCGCCGGCTATTTAATGCAGCAGGGTAAAGTGGATGTGGTAATAGTCGGAGCCGATAGAATCGCAGCTAATGGCGACACTGCCAATAAAATCGGCACATATTCTTTGGCAGTACTGGCAAACGTTCACGGTATTCCATTCTATGTGGCTGCTCCTACCACTACCATAGATTTAAAAATCTCCAGCGGTGATGAAATTCCAGTTGAAGAGCGAGACGGCTCAGAAATCAGAACTTTTATGAACGTCAAACTTGTGCCAGACGAAGTAGCAGTTTATAATCCGGCCTTTGATATCACTCCCGCCAAATATATAACGGGAATTATTACAGAAAAAGGTATTATTTCACCTTCTTACTCGGTGAATTTAGTTAAAATGCTTGTAAAATAATGATAGGCAGATAACACTGCCTCCTTAGTAAGGGAGTATGTTTGAGAAGCTATTCTTTAACTTACTTCTTTACTTTTTATTTGGGGATATCCTATATAGAATCTTTTTATAATACTCTATTTATTTGTTGGATATAAAATATTGTTATTTAAATTACTTTTTGCTAACCGATATAATTTTTTAGGAAGAAGGGATTATAATGGCGAAATTATTAATTCGAGCTATGGTTCTACCTATGACCGGGCCAGATGACTTTTATGAACAGGGGGAAATTGCCATTGAAGATGACCGGATTATTACGGTAGGCTCGATAGGCTCCGCTCCCACCGGTTTTAAACCTGATCGGATCCTAAATTTACAACAAGATGTGGTAATGCCGGGTTTAATTAATACCCATACGCACGCAGCAATGACCTTGCTGCGTGGGTATGCAGATGATATGCCCTTAATGCCCTGGCTTGAACAAAAGATTTGGCCCTTTGAGGCTAAAATGACGGGTGAAGACATTTATTGGGGCAGTGCTTTGGCAATGTGTGAAATGATTCGTTCTGGAACCACTACAATGGTGGATATGTACATGAACGAGCAGGAAACTGCTCGGGCAGTGCTCGAGGCAGGGACCAGAGCCGTACTTTGTCGTGGGATGATAGGCTTAGACCCAAAAGCTGCTTCTGAAGCCCTTGCAGAGAATGTGGAACTATATCAGAAGTATAATGGTGCCGGAGACGGGCGGCTAAAGATTATATTTGGGCCACATGCTCCATATACTTGTCCGGGCGATTTTTTAAAATTAACAAAACAAGAAGCGGATAGGCTTGGAGCAGGACTTCACATCCATGTAGCTGAAACTAAAGCGGAATTGGCAACCATTAAGGAAAGATACAATACCACTCCGGTCAGATGGTTAGAGAGCTTAGGCTTCTTTGGCGGGCATGTTATTGCTGCTCACTGTGTCTATTTAGATGAAGAAGAAATGGACATCTTTAAAGAATATAACGTAGGAGTTGCGCATAATCCCGAAAGTAACATGAAGCTTAACAGCGGGACAGCACCTATCCCTAAAATGCTGGCTAAAGGTATTGCCGTTGGTATTGGAACCGACGGAACATCGAGCAATAATGACCTCGATATGTTTGGCGAAATGCGTTCAGCTTCATTTCAACAGAAGCTGATTTGTTCTCCGGAAGATCTTAAAGCTTATGAAGTTTTGGAGATGGCGACAAACGGTGGAGCTAAAGTTACAGGATTTTCCGATATTGGCCGATTAGCACCTGGCTATAAAGCAGATTTAATTTCCATAGATTTTGATCAAGCTCACTTTTATCCTCGCTTCTCTATTCCGTCCCATCTCGTATACTGTGCTCGGGGCTCGGATGTCCGGACGGTAATGGTGGACGGGAAGTTACTGATGGAGGAACGCCAGCTTTTAACTTTAGACCAGAAGAAAATTTGTGAGGAAGTCGAAAAGCGAGCTAAAAAAATTGCGGCAGAAGTGTAGAATGCAATATTTCTTGACAAAAGAGGATTTAAGGACTAAAATTACTAAGCGTAAAGCAAAAATACTTTACAGTGAGGCCGAACAAGAATGAAACCAATTGTCGAAAGGGCCTTATTATATGACTTTTATGGACCTTTGTTGACCAGCAAGCAGGCTAAAGTATGGGATCTGTATTATCAACAGGATTTTTCTCTTTCCGAGATTGCCGATCAACAAGGGATTAGCAGACAAGCAGTCCATGATCTACTTAAGCGTACTGAAAAAATCTTGGAAAGCTATGAACAGAGACTTGGCCTCGTAGCTCGTTTTTTGAAAGAGAGAGAAAAACTTCTAGCTATTAAAGCGTTAATATATGATGTCAAGAAAGAAGATTTTGCTACCGAGATTGCTTGGCAAA